>JAJDHW010000059.1 GCA_030266405.1 Methanobrevibacter sp. OttesenSCG-928-I08 | reverse complement strand
TTAGATAAACAGAAAAAACCAGGTTTCAGAAAAAGAGGAGGATTATTAATCACTCATTTAGGATACATTTTAAATTTTGTTAAAGCTGATAAAGCTCATGTATTGATGGATGGTAAAATAGCTTGTTCTGGTAATCCTGAGGAAATATTAAATGATATAAGAAAAGAAGGTTTTAAAGGATGTGTTAAATGTGCGCAATGTGCTTCAGGATGCTGAGAGAGCTAAAAACAAAAAAGCAGCTCTTGGTCAAGATATAACTATAGAAAATTTCACAAAAGAAGATAAATCTGCTCACGAACTTATTGATGATATTGGTGATGTTAATAAAAAGACTAAAGATACTCTCTTAAAAGTTGGAATTGATACTGATGAGAGTGAAAGAGCAGGTTCTTTTTTACAATTTGATCAAAGTAATGTACTTTCTAATCCACTTTCTGATTCTGTTGAACTTATGAATCTTGGATCTGCTTTAGATAAACATAGTTGGTTAAAAGATTATATGTGGTCTGCAGTTAAACCAGATTCAGATAAATATACTGCTAGAACAGCACTTCGTGAACAAGAAGAAGAGGAATATAGTGGTTACTTTGTTAGATCTCTACCAGGAACTAAAGAAATTTATCCTATTCAGACATGTATGTTTATTGCAGATGAAAATGTAATGCAAACTGCACATAATATTGTTATTGCTGAGGAAAACTCAGAATTACATTTAATAACTGGATGTGCTACAGGTGAAGATGTTGCTTCTGCATTACATGTTGGAGTTTCTGAATTTTTCTTAAAACCTGGAGCTAAAATTACATTTACTATGGTTCATAATTGGGCAGAGCAAGTGGAAGTTAGACCAAGAACTGGAATTCGTTTAGGTGATGATTCTACTTATATTAATAATTATATATTAACTAGTCCAGTTAAAACAATTCAATCATATCCAACTGCTTATTGTGATGGTAAAAACTCAAGAGCTGTTTTCCAAAGTATTCAAAGTGGTCAAAAAGATTCTATTCTTGATGTAGGTTCAAGAGCTATACTTAATGGTGATGGTTCTGCTGCTGAAGTTATTTCTCGTGCAGTTTCTAATGATGAATCTCAAATATATTCAAGAGGTCATTTAGCAGGTTTTGTACCTAATGTTAGGGGACATTTAGAATGTCATGGATTAGTTTTATCTGATGATTCTAGTATTTATGCAGTTCCAGAGCTTGAAGCTAGTGCTGCTAATCTTGAAATGTCTCATGAAGCAGCTGTAGGTAAAATTGATGAGGATGAAATTTATTATCTTACTTCAAGAGGACTTACTGAAGAAGAAGCTACTTCTATGATTGTTAGAGGGTTTTTAAGCATGGATATTACTGGTTTACCAGATGAATTAGCTAAAGAAACTCAAAGAATGATTGATTTAAGTTTAGAAGGAATGTAATCTTTCATTTTTTTATTTATTTTTTATTTTATTCTTATTTTTTAAAAATAGCTTCTATTTAAATATTTTTTTTTAATTTTAATACTAGTTTTTGAAGTAGTAATATAGTATATAAAGTTTTTGACTTGATTTTCTAAGTAATGTTTATATTAATTATTTTTATAATATAAAAACAGTACATTAATGTTATGCTGAGCTAGCTCATTAAGTACAACAATTCATGATTTAAGGTAAGCCTAAACTTTTTATCTTAATGATTGACTTAAAAAATTTTTTAAAAAGAGTTGTGAAATTTGAAAACAGAAGCTGTTTTCGGATGGATAAAAAAAATTGAATAATAGAGGAGGAAAAACTCTATGGCTGATGATATAAAAATTGTAATGTTTTGTTGCAACTGGTGTTCCTATGGGGGAGCAGATACTGCAGGTACAGCGAGAATGCAATACCCACCGAATATTAGAGTTATTCGTGTAATGTGTTCTGGAAGAATTGACCCGCAATTTGTTTTGAAAGCATTTAAAGAAGGTGCAGATGGAGTATTCGTAGCTGGATGTCACATGGGTGATTGCCACTATGATTCTGGAAATTATAAATTGGATCGTAGAATGAGATTGATTTATAAATTAGTTGAAGATATGGGAATTGGTAGAGAAAGATTACACCATGATTGGATTTCAGCATCTGAAGGTGAAAAATTCTCAGAATCTGTAAAAATGATGGTTAACAGAATCAAAGATTTAGGTCCTGCTCCTTTAAAGGAACAATTAGAGGCTGAAGGATAAATCGGAGGAATTATCATGGCAGAAAAAGCAAAAATTGGAACAATGTGGCTAGGCGGATGTGCTGGTTGTCACTTATCTATTGCAGATTTCCACGAATCATTATTAGATGTTATGGAACTTGCTGAATTCGAATTTTCCCCAGTTCTTATGGATACCAAATATGATGAAGTGCCTGAATTAGATGTACTCATTGTAGAAGGTGGAATTAGAAATGATGAAAACAGAGAATTAGCTGAAATGTTAAATGAAAAAGCTAAATTTGTTATAAGTTATGGTACTTGTGCTTGTTATGGAGGAATTCCAGGGCTTGGAAATTTATTTACTGTTGAAGAATTAGAAGAAGAAGCTTATTTAAATTCAGTTACTACTGTTAATCCTGAAGGAATTATTCCTAATGAAGAGGTTCCTGAACTTGAAAGTAGAGTAAGACCTTTAAGCGATGCAATGGATGTCGACTTAGCTGTTCCTGGTTGTCCACCTCGTTCAGATGTAGTTGCTCAAGCTGTTTTAGCATTACTTAATGGTGAAACTGTAGAATTACCTACTACTAACTTATGTGAGGTATGTCCTAGAGAAAAACCACCTGAAGGTTTAGCAATGGACTTCATTAAAAGACAATTTGAACTTGGAGCTCCTGAAAAAGATTTATGTTTAATTTCTCAAGGATTAGTATGTATGGGTCCAGCAACTGTTTCACTTTGTGGTGCTGAATGTCCATCTATAGCTGTTCAATGTAGAGGATGTTATGGTCCTACAGCTAAAGTTCTTGATCAAGGAGCAAAAATGATTAGTGCTATTGCATCTGATTATGGTATTGAAGAAGATAAAACTGTAGATCCTGAAGAAGTAGCTAATCAATTAGATGATATTGTAGGTACTTTCTACACTTACACTTTACCTTCTGCTTTAGTTCCTGCAAAAATGCAAAAAGGAGGAAAATAATATGGTAAAGCTTACTATGGAACCTGTAACTCGTATTGAAGGTCACGCTAAAATTACTGTAGAGCTTGATGATGCGGGTAATCCTATTAACACAAAATTACATGTTATGGAATTCAGAGGTTTTGAAAAATTCTTACAAGGACGTCCTATTGAAGAGGTTCCTAGGATAGTTCCAAGAATATGTGGTATTTGTGATGTACAACACCACTTAGCAGCTGCAAAAGCAGCAGACCAAACTTTTGGTTTTAAAGACGATGAAATTTTACCAGCAGCTTATAAAATGAGAGAACTCATGAATTGGGGATCATATATGCATTCTCACTCACTTCATTTCTATTTCTTAGCTGCTCCGGATTTAATTATTCCTGATGGAACAAGAAAAACTAGAAATGTTTTCCAAGTCATTAAAGATATGCCTGAAGTAGCACTTCAAGCTATTCAAATGAGGAAAAATGGGTTAGATATAGTTAAAGCAACTGGTGGTCGTCCTATTCACCCTACATCATCTACTCCTGGGGGTATTTCAACAGAATTAGATGAAGAAACTCAAGCAGATTTATTAGCTAAAGCTAAACAAAATGTTGAATTAGCACAAGCTACTATTGAATTAGCAGTACCTGTTTTAGAAGAAAAAATTGACTTAGTTAATTCATTAGGTAATTTTGGAGATACTAGACATTGTGGTATTGTAAATGATGGTGTTTGGGATGTTTATAACGGTGATGTAAGAATCAAAGATAAAGATGGTTCTATTTACACTGAATACAATAATGAAGAGTACACTGACGTTGTTGCAGAACATGTAAAACCTTACTCTTGGTTAAAATTCCCTTATATTAAAGAATTAGGATATCCTGATGGTATATACAGAGTAGCTCCATTATCTAGATTAAATGTTGCTGATAAAATGCCTGATGTTGCACCTCTTGCACAAGGCGCTTTCGAAGATTTCCATGAAAGATTCGGATATGCTCAAGCTCCATTACTCTTCCACTGGGCTAGATTAATCGAAATCTTAGCATGTGCAGAATGTTCTGTTGATGCTTTAGAAGGAGATTTATCTGGTGATAAATTCCCTGAATCTTTGGATAGAGTTTCTGGTAAAGGTGTAGGTATTGTTGAAGCTCCTCGTGGAACTTTAATACACGACTATGAAACAGATGAAGATGGTTTAGTAACTAAAGCTAATATTGTTGTTGCAACTATTCAAAATAATCCAGCAATGGAAATGGGTATTCAACAAGTAGCTAAAGATTACATTAAACCTGGTGTAGAAGTAGATGACAGCATATTTAATTTAATGGAAATGGTTATCAGAGCTTACGACCCTTGTTTATCTTGTGCAACTCATACTATGGATAGCCAATTAAGATTAGCTACTGTAGAAATAGTTGATAGTGAAGGTAATATTGTTAAAAAATTCTAGCTGGGGTTTTAACATGATAGTATTTAATGAAGATGGCTGTATAAGATGTGGAGCATGTCAAGGTGCTTGCCCATCAGAAGCTATTGAAGTAACCCAAAAGCAAATTATTAATTGTGACACTTGTGGTGGAGAACCAAAGTGTGCTGAAATTTGCCCAGAGGGTGCTTTAAAAGTTGAAGATATTGTTGTTGATGATTCAGCAGACCCTCAACCTAGATTAGTTTTCAATTCTATCCTTTGTAACGAATGTGGTAAATGTATTGATGTTTGTCCACAAAAAATACTTAAATTAACAGAAAACACTAAATTACCTATTGAAGGATTTTGTGTAATGTGTCAACAGTGTGTTAATATCTGTCCTGTAGATGTTGTAGGTATTCCTGGAATTAAAGAACCTAAAGCATGTGATTTAGATCTTAAAGGACCAATTGATATTATTGACTGTGTAGGATGTAGTACTTGTGTAGACTCTTGTCCTGTTGACGCTATTAATTTAAATGAGATTGGTGAATCAATTACTATAGACGAAGATGTATGTATTAAATGTGGAGTTTGTTCTCAAACTTGTCCATGGAATGCAGTTTTCATTTCTGGTAAAAAACCAGTCAAACGTTCAAAAGAGATTAAAGACTTCACTTTAGATGAAGACTCATGTATTGGTTGTAATACTTGTGTAGAAGCATGTCCTGGAAACTTTATCAAATCTAAAGGTTCAACTTTAACTGCTCAAGTTCCAGAAATTTGTGCAGCATGTAGCTTATGTGAGGAATTATGTCCTACAGATGCAATTTCTTTAGATGTTGAATGGGGTGAAGCTACTCCTGCAAATGAAGAAGGGTTAATGCGTGATAGTGAAAAATGTGACTTTGTTGGAGCTTGTGCTTTAAAATGTCCAACTGAAGCTATTAGGGTTGTTACAAAAACAGGCATGCAAGTACCTGAACAAGTTCAAACTGAGGATAATCCATCATTTGTAAATTGTATCAGATGTGGTGCTTGTGCTTCTGTCTGTCCAAATGATGCTTTAAGTGTTCGCCCAATTGATTTAGTTGTGGATGGAGAAACTGTTTCAAGAGATAGAATTGAATTCAGTCCATCTAAATGTGATCAATGTGGTGATTGTATAGATGCATGTCCATACGATATGTTAAAACTCAAAGATGAAGGAAACTTACCTCTTGTTGGTTTCTGTAATTTATGTGGTAAATGTATTGAAGGATGTCCTGAAAAAGCATTATTTAATAAATAGATGGTTTATTCCATCTTATTTTTTTTCTTTTTTTTTTAAATAACTTATAATTTGTTTATTACTATTTTTCCATTTACAATAGTTAGTATTGGATATCCTTTATAAGAATAATCTTCAAAAGGAGTGTATTTTGCTTTTGTATAAAAATCATCTATGTTGATTTTACCTTCTTTTTTCAAGTCAATTACTGTTAAATCAGCATCTTTTCCAATAGCTATTTTTCCTTTATTATTTAATCCAAAAATTTTACTTGGATTTTCTGATAATATTTTAGGAATAAATTCTAAAGCTAAATTTTTATTATTCACTTCAGTTAACAATAAAGGAACTACAGTTTCTAAATTAGGAATTCCTGGTTTTGAATCCCAAACACCCATGTTTTTTTCTTTTAATGTATGTGGGGCATGGTCTGTTCCAATCATAGAATATTCACAAATATCAATTACACTTATTTTGTCTTGTTTTTCTCTTAATGGAGGATTTGTTTTAACTATTGTCCCATATTTATTATATGCTGTGTTATCAAGTAACAAATGGTGAGGAGTAAATTCCCAAGTTATTGTTTGATATTTTGAATTTTCCCTAGCTATTTCTAATGCCTTTTTTGAACTTAAATGACATATATGTAACTTAAGATTATTTTCCTTTGAAAGAGAAATAGCTTTTTCCACAGATTCATCTTCAGCTATTCTTGGTCTACCATAACTATAATCAATAGGTTTTTCACTTTCTTTTAACTTTTGACTACATTCATCTACTATTTTTTTTTCTTCACAATGAACTGTAACAATGCCATTATATTCAGTTTCTTTTTTTAAAGTTCCTAAA
>JAJDHW010000058.1 GCA_030266405.1 Methanobrevibacter sp. OttesenSCG-928-I08 | reverse complement strand
TTAAAATGGAATTTACAAAACCACGAGGAACAAGAGACTTTCTATTTGAAGAAATGAGAAGAAGAAGAAAAGTAGAAAGTATTTTAAGAGAAACTTTTGAAAATTATGCTTATCAGGAAATTAAAACCCCTATTTTTGAAGATTTAAAATTATTTACTACAAAATCAGGTGAAGAAATTGTTGAGCAATTATACAATTTTGAAGATAAATCTGGAAGAGAAATAGCTCTAAGACCAGAAATTACTGCTCCTGTAGCTAGATTATATTTAAATGAACTTCAAAAAACAGCAAAACCTATAAAATTATATTATTATGGAAGTTGTTTTAGATATGAAAGGCCTCAAAAAGGTAGATTTAGACAATTTTGGCAATTTGGTTGTGAATTAATTGGAGCTAAATCACCTGAAGGAGAAGCTGAAGTAATAGCTATGTGTAATGAATCATTAGAAAAATTAGGAATAAATACTGCTGAAATTCATATTAATCATCTAGGAATTATAAGAGGTTTATTTAAACATTTCAACATTGATTCTAAAACTCAAAGAGCATTAATGGTTGTTATTGATAAAGGAGATAAAGAACTTTTAAAAAATTCACTTCAAGGCCCTGATGCAATCATAGATAATGATGAATTAAATGGAGTTTTACTTAAATTAATTGATATGGTTGGAGATAAAACAATAATTCCTGAAATTGAAAATCTTGTATCTAAGTATGATGAAGTAAACGAATCTTTAAATGAATTTAAAGATTTAATTACAACTTTAGAAAGTTTTAAAGTTAATAATTATATTTTAAATTTAGGAGTAGCTAGAGGTCTTGATTATTATACTGGAATAGTTTTTGAAGTATATATTCCTGAACTAGGTGCTCAAAAACAAGTTTGTGGTGGAGGAACCTATAGCTTAATAAAAGTATTTGGTGGAGAAGAAATTGAATCTACAGGCTTTGCATTTGGTTTTGATAGATTAATGAATGCATTAGAAGATAAAGAAGAAAAAACATCAATTATTGATGTCTATGTTGCACCAATATCAAATGAAACTCGCCAAACTGCTTTTGAAATCACACAAACTTTAAGAAAATCAGGAATACCAACAGAAGTAGATCTTTCAAGAAAAAAATTTAAAAAATTATTAAATTATGCAAATAACATTAATGTTAAAGATGTAGTTCTTGTAGGGGAAAAGGAATTAGAAAATAATCAAGTTACTATAAAAAACATGAAAAGTGGAAATCAAGAACTTGTGGATATTGATTCTATTGTAGATTATATTAAAAAGGAGTAAAAATATGAAAATTAATTTTAGACATGAAATTGGTGGAGAAAAAGTAATAACAGCTATTGCTCAAGATTATAAAACTAATGAGATTCTTATGGTAGCAAATATGAATAAAGAAGCTCTTCAAAAAACTATTGATACTAAAAAAGCACATTATTGGAGTACGTCCCGAAAAAAACAATGGTTAAAAGGAGAAAGTTCAGGACACATTCAAACTGTTAAAGAATTATATGTTGATTGTGATATGGATGCAGTAGTTATGAAAGTAGAACAAAACGGTGCAGCATGCCATGAAGGATACTTTTCTTGCTTTTTTAGAAAAATTAACTTAGATGAAAAAGTAGATATAGAAAAAATAGAGGAAGATGATATCTCTACTGTAGCTGAGAGATTATTTAATCCTGATGATATTTATTAGGTAACAATGTTAGAAAAAAACTTAAAAACAATAGTTCCAGATACAAGTGCAATAATTGAAGGAGTTATAAGTCAAATAATAGAAGAAAATGATTTAGATTATCCTGAAATAATTGTACCAGAAGCAGTAATTTCAGAACTCGAACATCAAGCAAATATTGGAAAATCAATAGGATTTAAAGGATTAAATGAACTTCAATACTTACAAAAACTTGAATATGATGGGAAAATAGCTGTTTCATTTAAAGGAGACCGTCCTAAAAATTATGAAATAGATAATGCAAAAAAAGGAGAAATTGATGCACTCATAAGACGTCTTGCAAAATCAGAACTTGCTACTCTTATTACATGTGATAAAATTCAAGCTGAAGCAAGTCGTGCACAAGGATTAAATGTTCTCTATTACCAGCAAAAAATCGAATTAAAAGATTTATCAATAAGTGAATATTTTGATGAGGAAACACTATCCATTCATTTAAAAGAAAATGTTGTACCAATGGCTAAAAAAGGTGCTCCTGGGCATATTGAACTAGTTGAAATAGGTGATGATCCCTGTACAATAGAATATCTTGAAGATGTAACTGAAGAAATATTAACAAAAGAAAGATATGACCCAAAAACTTATTTAGAGTCTGAAAAAATTGGTTCACTTGTAATTCAATCAAGAGAATACCGTATTTCAATAGCTAAGCCTCCCTTTTCTGAAGGTTATGAAATAACAGCTGTTAAACCTGTAGTAAAAATACCTTTAGAAGAATATAACTTATCAGATAAGCTATTTGATAGATTAAAAAATAATGCAGAAGGAATATTAATTTCAGGTTCTCCTGGAGCAGGTAAAAGTACATTTGTTCAAGCTATTGGTGAATTTTACTCAGAAGATTTGAAAAAAATTGTAAAAACAATGGAATCACCAAGAGATTTACAAGTTTCAGATGAAATAACTCAATATTCTCCTTTAGAAGGAGATATGGAAAATACTGCTGATGTGCTTCTTTTAGTTAGACCTGATTTTACAATATACGATGAACTTAGAAAAAGTAGTGATTTTAGAATATTTGCAGATATGAGGTTATCTGGTGTTGGAATGATAGGTGTTGTTCACTCTACAAAACCAATTGATGCAATCCAGAGAATAGCTTCAAGAGTAGAGTTAGGTGTAATTCCTTCAGTTGTAGATACTAGTATTTATATTGAAGATGGAAAAATAAAAGATGTATATGAAGTTAATATGACTGTTAAAGTTCCATCAGGTATGCAAGAAGCAGATCTTGCAAGGCCAGTTATTGAAGTTAGGGATTTTGAAACTGGAGAACTTAAAAACGAAATTTATACCTATGGTGAGCAAACAATTGTAATGGATTTAGATTTAGTAAGTAGTTCCTCATCTGAAAGTTCAAAATCATCTGTTGATAAAATAGCTGAAAAATCAATTTTAAAAATACTTAAAAAAATCATACCAAAATCAAAAATTGATGTAGAAGTAATTTCCCCAAATAGAGCAAATATTTATGTTAATGAAAAACTTATTCCAAAAGTTATTGGGCAAAATGGAAAAAGAATAGCTGAAATTGAAAAAGAAGTTGGAATAAGTTTAGGTGTAGAAGCCATAAAAGAAAAAAAAGAACACAAAGCTCAAGGCAAAAAGTTTGAAGTAGAAGTTATTGAAACAAAAAAACAAGTAATATTAGATATTGGTAAAGCAAACTCCGGTGATAACTTTGATGTTTATGTTGATGATGATTATTTATTAACTGCTACAACAAGTAGAAATGGTGAGATAAAAATCAAAAAAGGAGTAGAATTATCTGAAATTATTTTAGAAGCTGTTGATATGGATTTAGAAATAAGCGCTATTAAAAAATAAGGTTTTAAAAATGAAAATAGGTGCATCTACATTATCCATTTATGGAGAGAAAATTGAAGATAATTTAGAATTTTTTGAAAATCTAAATTTAGAATATGTTGAAATATTACACCAATATCCATGTGAAGAAATTAATTTAGATATATTAAATTCCTATAATCTAAAATATACTGTTCATTCACCAATTTTAGACTTAAATATTGCTTCATTAAACAGTACCATATCTAAATGTTCTATTAATGATGTAAAAAAATCAATAGATCTTGCAAATAATTTAGATAGTGAAATTGTTATAGTTCATCCTGGAATAATTCCTTTTTTAAGTAGAAAATTTGAAAGAGAAGTTTATCATAAAACAAAAGAATCTATAAAAGAAATTGGTAATTATGCTAATGATTTAGGAGTTATAGCTACTATTGAAAACATGCCTAATATTGATGGGTTTATTTATAAAGATATTGTAAAATTAGATGAATTATTAACAAATCTTGAAATGAGTATGACATTAGATATTGGTCATGCTTGTACTACAGGATTTTTAGAAAATCAAACATATTTTGATTCGATAAAACACATACATTTGTCTGATAATTTTGGTAGTGATGATACACACCTTGCATTAGGTGAAGGGTCAATTAATTTTAAAGCTATGATTGAGCTATTTGAAAGCAAAAAGTATGAAGGCATCTACATGATAGAAGTAAATGATAAAAATTCTGTTGAAAAGAGCTTAGAATATTTAAAAAATTTATTTTAAAAAAAAATTATTTTACATTAATTTTTTATCTTTAATTTCTTCTTTAAAATGTAAATATTTACTTTCAACAACTTTTCTTATATTTTGAGCTATTTTTTTACCTATACCTTCAACTTCTTGAAGTTCCTCCTCAGAAGCATTTATGACTTTATCAACTGTTCCAAAATGTTCTAATAGTTTTTTAGCATTTACAGGACCTACATTTGGAAGAGATTCTACAATAAAAAGCTGTTGCTCCCAAAGACTAACAGGTTTTTTATCTGTTCTAATTTGAATATTAGTTTTTTCTCCTTTTTGTTCCCTCATAGCTATTCGTTTAACCATAGCTGCAGTATCTTCAGGGCCCCTAGTTGGAATAATACTAATACCAAAATCTAGTGCAACAGAAGCTATTGAACCTCTAATAGCATTAGGGTTAATAAAACCTGAATATAAATCATCCCCCTCTAAAATTAGAATAGGTTTTTTAAATTCTTCTCTAAGTAAAGTAGCTTGTTTAAAAAGACGTTTATCTAAAATTGAATCTACAAAATCTTTAGCTGTTTTTCGCTCAATTACAACTTCATCACTAACTTGATAATCCCCAACAGTCATTGGTTTAACTTTAACATCAACACCAATACTATCTAAATTTCTAATAACTGTGGAATTTCCTTCTCTTGAATCAGCATAAACAACTATTTCTTCATTTTTCTTGATTTCTTCTCTTTCAACTACTCTGACTGTTTTTTCACTTTCCATTCTTTCAATAGCATTTAAATTTAATTCATCTAAAGTTTTTTTATCAATTAAATTTCTTCTCATTTGTTTTTCTTTATTAATAGAAGCCCAATAATACCCTTCATCTCTTGTTCCTTCAGTTATTAAAATTTTAACCCTACCAGTTCTTTTTCTCCCAGTACGTCCTTTTCTTTGAATCATACGAACTTCAGAAGGTACAGGTTCATATAAAACAACTAAATCTACTGCAGGAATATCAATACCTTCCTCAGCTACACTAGTAGATAGTAAAACATCATATTCTCCCATTTTAAATGATTTAACAATGTTTTTTTGTTCTTTTTGTGTTAAACCTTTTTCTCCTTCCCTTGTGCCTTGACCAAAAAATTTAACAGCTTTAATTCCTTCTTTTTCACATTTATTATAAATCATTTCTAAAGAATCTCTAAATTGTGCAAAAACAATAATTTTAGGATTTTTCTCTTTTGGAGAATTTTCATCTCTTAAAGATTTCAATACGGTTTGAGATTTATCTGTGCCTAGTTCTTTTTTAAGAATTTTCATTAATTTATTAAGTTTTGGATGTTCCCAACCATTTTTTTCAGCTTCTCTAGATAACTTAATAGCTTTTCCAAAATTTGGATCAACAAGTAACCCTTTAGCTGCTTTAGTATTTTTTTTACGTAAACGACCTATATATTTATTAAAAGTTGATACTCCTTGAGTTTCAACAAGTTCTAATGAATGTTGAATGTTTATAACTGCACTTAAAATAGAAATAGCTTGATAATATTCTTTAGGAGGATTAGTAGATCTAGCTAGTTTATTTTGTACTCTACCCCTTGCTTTTAAAATATCAGTTTTATTAACAGATACCGTGTTAATAATATCCATATTTTTTAATCCTTTTAGACGGATTTTTAAAGCCTTATTTAAAGAAATTTTTATTTTATCAAGCTCTTTACTCATTTTAACCCTAACCCAATCTGTTTCAACAGGATTAAAATAAGGTTTAACATCAGGATCATCTTCACTTTTTACAACCACATTTTGAATAAAAAGATTATGACAAACTTCTTTTATTTTTTCTTTATCAGATCCAGGAGAAGCTGTTAAACCTAAAACTAGATTATATTTAGATTCTTTTACATATCTTGAAGCTAAGTATACGTATGAATAAGAACCAACACCATGATGGCATTCATCAAAAACAATTAAAGAAACATCTTCTAAAGTATATCTTCCATTTAATAAATCTGCTTCAACAGTTTGAGGAGTAGCACAAATAATTTTTGATTCTTCCCATCTTTTTTGACGATTAGTTGTACTAACTGCACCAGTAATAGAAGTTATAGGAATATTGAAAAAATTTTTAAAATTTTCCTCATGTTGAATAGCTAAAGGTTTACTTGGAGCTAAAACAAGTACTTTAGATTTATTTATTTTTTCAAGTCTGTCAGCTGCAACTAAAATAGCTACTAAAGTTTTACCTAAAGCAGTAGGAGCTACAACCATAGTGTTTCCTTTTTTTAAAACATCTCCAGCTAAAATTTGCTGATAAGCTCTTGATTCTACAGTATTCGGCTTAATCAAGGGATGTTTAATATAATTTTCCATATTATTATTTTTAGTAGTTATAAGTTTATAAATATTTAATAAGAGCAAATGATTAGAAATTTCTAATTTCATTGCAAAAAACAAATATAAAATCTATTTGATGATATTGTGTTAAATTTATTTATTTAAAAATAAATAAAAAAATGACGCTTGAAATACTCAAACAGTTCATATAAAATAATGAGGAGTTAAAAACCACTTAAAATTT
>JAJDHW010000057.1 GCA_030266405.1 Methanobrevibacter sp. OttesenSCG-928-I08 | reverse complement strand
CTTAAAAGATTTAGCTGCTGGAACATATAATGTCACCGTGACTTATAATGGTGATAATAATTATAATTCTAGTAGTAATTCTACTACTTTCACTGTTAATAAAGCAAGTAGCAGTGTGAATGTTACTGTTGATGATATTGTTTATGGCGACGATGCTATTGTTAATGTCACTGTTACTCCTGGTGCTACTGGTAATGTGAGTATTGTTGTTGATGGTGGTAGCCCTATAGTTGTTAATATTAATGAATTACCTAAAATTTTAAAAGATTTAACTGCTGGTTATCATAATGTTACTGTTACTTATAATGGTGATCGTAACTACAATTCAAACACCAGTAATACAATTACTTTTAATGTTAAAAAGGCAAATAGTAAAGTTAATGTGACTATTGATGATGTTAATTATGGTGAAAATGCTACAATTAATGTTAACCTACCTGATGATGCTACTGGCACAGTAACAATCATAGTTGATGGTGGTAGTCCAATTACTATTGATGTTAATCAGTTACCATATGAATTAAGCAATTTAAGTCCAGGATCTCATACTGTAAATGTTACTTATAATGGTGATAGTAATTACAATTCTAGCTCTAGTTCTACTACTTTCATAGTAACTAATACAAGAGATGTTATTTTAAATGCTAGTGACATTATAATGGTTTATAAAGATGGTACAAGATATGTTGTGGTTTTAACTGATTCACAAGGTAATCCTTTAAGTGGACAGGCTATTACTATTACTGTTAATGGTGTTACTTATAATAGAATTACTAATGAAACTGGTGAAGCTTCTTTAGGCCTTAATTTATTCCCTGGAAATTATCTTATTACTACTGTATTTAATGGTACAGATGATTATGATAAAAAATCAATTACTACTAATTTAACAATAATCACTACATTAAAAACTAATGATCTTGTTAAATATTATCGTAATAGTTCACAATTTGAAGTACAAGTATTTGATAGTAAAGGCAATCCTTTAGAAAATGCAAAAGTATATTTCAATGTTCATGGAAGATTGTATACTAAATACACAGATAATCAAGGAAAAACAAGTTTAAGTATTAATTTACATCCTGGAAACTATGTTATTACTACTACTCTTGAGACTGGTTTAAGTGTAAGTAATAATATAACTGTTAAAACAGTTTTAATTGGGTCTGATTTAAATAAAACATATAGTGAAAATAAATCATATGAAGTAAAATTACTAGATGGTAAAGGAAATCCTTTGAAAGGTCAAATAATACACATAAATATACATGGAATACTATATAATAAAATCACTGATGAGTATGGAATAGCTAGATTAGATATTAATTTAGATCCAGATTCCTACATAATAACAGCAACATACAATGATTATTCCACAAGTAATATAATTAGGGTTTACTAAAATAAACCCTTATTTTTTATTTTTTTTTAAAAAAGAGAAAGATTTTATTTTTTCAATGATTAAACAAACATATTATTGTCATCATTTAAATTTTCAGAATCATAGGTTGCTACACCGAAGGTTTGTTCTAATTTCCAAATACATTGAATTTTTGCTTTAAATACTTTCTTAATACCTTTAATTAGCTCATTTTTTGTTAATCCATCTTCAAATATTTCATCAGTAATTAAAAACTGTTTTAATTCATTATTTTCAACTTGTAAATTAAAATCAAGTAAAAAACTATTTAGAATATATCTTACATCCCAAATATAGTCATTTTTTTCAGAATTAGATGTATCTTTCATTAAAGCAAGCTGTTCTGGGGCGATTTGAGTAGCACAACCTATTATTATAGCATCAACTTTTGAATTAGGCTGTACAATATCAATAATGTGATTTTCTGGATAATTAATTATGTAATGGAAATTTGCATTTGGATCTTGGATTTTTTCTTTAAATAACCCTTCATTTACTAACCAATTTTGTATTATTTGTTCGTCTATCATTTTTTAACACCTAAAATTAAAATTTTTTAATAATAAATATATAATTTAAGGTATATAATATTTTTATGATAGAAAACTTAATTTCAAATGAATTTATTTTATTCTCACTATTAATATTCCTAATTTCATTATTAATAGATTTAATTATTGGAGAATTACCAAATAAAATACATCCTGTAGTATTTATTGGAAATATAATAAATTTTCTACTTAATTATTTAATTAAGATAAAAAATAAGTTTTCTGGGGTTTTATTAACGATTTTAACAACTATAGTCCTATTAACAATTTTTTTAATTATTTTAAATATTAGTAATATTAATTTTATATTATTTGTTTTCATTTCATCATTAATATTATCAAGTACATATTCTATTAAAATGCTTTTATCATCTGCTAAAGAAATAGAAATTGATTTGAATAATGATTTAGATGTTGCAAGAAAAAAAACTTCTTATTTAGTAAGTAGAAACACAAAAGATCTAAATCAAGAATTAATAACATCTGCAACTATTGAAAGTTTATCTGAAAATGTAACAGATTCTTATATTGCGCCTGTTTTTTATTATTTTTTATTTATAATTATTTTTTCAATTTTTAATATTAATAATATAATTTTATTAATATTAATCCCATTGTTATATAGAGTAATAAACACTTTAGATGCTATGGTAGGGTATAAAGACAAAAAATATATTAATATAGGTTTTTTTCCTGCAAAAATAGATGATATTTTAAATTATATTCCTTCAAGAATTGGTGGATTTTTAATAGTAATTTCCGCATTTTTATTAAGGTATGATTATAAAAATTCATATAAAATATTTAAAAGAGATTCTACTAATTGTCCAAGTCCAAATTCTGGATTTACAATGGCTCCAACAGCTGGTGCATTAGATATTCAATTAATAAAAAAAGATATTTATATTCTAGGAGATAATATAAAAGTTATTAAACCAAATGATATTTCAAAAACGATTAAATTATCAAAAATAGCTATAATATTGTTTAGCTTAATATTTTTAATTATTATAAAAATTATTTACTTGGTGATGTTATGAAAATAGCTATTATATCTCTAACAGAAAAAGGTTTAAAATTATCTAAAAAAATAAAAAGAAATTTAGATAAAGATTCTACAATTATTAAAACAAATATTTACTATAAAAGCGTTAAACAAAATATGAATAAAGCTTTTATAGAATATGACGCAATAATAACTATTATGGCAACAGGAATAGTTATTAGATCAATTTCAAAACTAATCAAGTCAAAAACAAAAGACCCTGCTATTATTAACATTGATGAAAATGGTAATTTTGTTATAAGTTTATTATCTGGCCATATTGGTGGGGCTAATGAATTATCAAAAAAATTATCTATATTACTTGATGCAGAAAATGTTATAACAACTGCAACTGATGTAAATCAAAAAATAGCTATTGATTATTTAGCTTATAAATTCTATTTAAATATTTTAAACCCTGAAAACATTGTTTTTTTTAATAAAGCTATTTTAGAAGGTAGAAAAATTACTTTAAATATTAATAAAAATTCAAATTTCAAATATTTAGAAGATTATATAAAAAATAATACACTTGAAATGCACCTTCAAAAATGTGAAAATCCTGAAATTTTAAATGGTGAAATAGTAGCCGAAATTAATAATCACAAGTTGTTCTTAAAAGAAAAAGAATTAGTTGTTGGCATTGGTTGTAGGAAAGGAAAAACTGAAAATGAAATACTATTTGGAATAAATAAAGCTTTAAATGATTTGAATTTAGATATATCTCGAGTAAATTATTTAAGTACTGGAGATATGAAAAAAAATGAAGAAGGAATTATAAATCTATCAGAAAATCTTAAAATTCCTTTAAAAATAATCTCAAAAGATAAATTACAGCTTTTCACATCAAATGATTGCACTAAATCAGATTTTGTTTATAAAAACTTTGGAGTTTATGGTGTTTGTGAAAGTTCTGCAATGATTAGTGCAGGTTTTGACTCTAAATTAATATATAAAAAAACACCATTTAATGGTGTTACTATAGCCATAGCTATTTCAAAATAAGTTAATTTTTAATAAAAATAAGTTTTAAAAACAGTTTATAAACTGTTTTAATTTTTAATAGATTCTAATTTACCTAAAATTTCCCAAATTAAAGTTCTTGCATGAACAGGAATGTTAGGATCATTACTAATATCATCTAATTTTAAAATAACAGAACTGAGTCTTACACTTTCATCTTCTTTATCATCATTTAAAATGTTATTAGAATCTTCTGCTGCTTTTCTAATATTACGTGGAACGCTATTATTTTCCATAATGTGTTTTAAAATATCTGAAACCTCTTCAATAATCTCATTACTCATATTATTACCCCCTTTTTAATATAATATATTTTTAAGAAAAAAAGTTACTATAATAAAAATATAATATTTAAAATATGATTTTTATCATATTTAATTATATTGTTTATATTCATTAAAATTAACTTTTAATTTATTCTGAAATATTTAACATATGTGAAATAAATTGTGTTTTAGCAATATCTTCTACAAATTCAGCAAGTGCTCCGGCTTCTTCAACACTTTCTCCTGTAGCCAATACTCCATGGTGTTTTAAAATTAATACATCTTCTTTTCCAATAGCTAAAGATGATTTTAAAGCTAATTCATCACTTCCAGGAATTTCATAATCAATATCTTCTAAATAAGGTGTTGAAATCTTACCAAAACCTTCTAATCTTTTAATTCTTTTTGTAGAAAATGAAAAACCTGTTGCAAATGGAGAATGAGTATGAACTATACCATTTACATCTGGCCTTTTTTTATAAATTGATAAATGTAATTTAAATTCTGAAGAAGGTTTACCTTTAGTTAATAAATTTCCATCAAGATCTAGTAAAACCACATCTTCTTCTTTTATATCAGCAAGTGATTGCATTGTAGGAGTAATAGCTATAATATCAGAAAATTCAGTTTTTACTCGTGAACTAACATTTCCTGCTTTACCTGAGACTAATTTTCTATTAAAAAGATATTTTGAAACATTAACAATTTCTTTAACTGCACTTTCCATTTTTTCACCTTCATGATTTTTTTAAGTTTTTTATAATTTAAATAAATTTAAAGAGTTTATAATTTCCTTTATGTAAAATAGGAACTTCTGCAGGAGTTGGAATAATATTATAAATTTTCTGAAATTCTGTTTGAGTCTGAAATGTACCAGAATTGATTAAATGAACACCATTAAACTTTCTATATGTATTAATATGAACATGTCCTGTATGGAATACATCTGGAACATTATCAATAACTAAATAATCTTCAAGTTCTGATGCTAAAGGAGTACGTTCTCCATAAATTGGAGCTAAATGACGTTTTTTAAGAAGTTCTTCCATAATTAAATCATTTTTTTCATGAGAAAAATCTTTAATATTAAAAGCCATATCATCTAAACCACGGCCATGATAAATTAAAACATTAATTCCATCTAAACTAACTACTCCTGGATTACTAATAAATTCTACATTATCTAATTCATATAATGATTTAGCATATTTTTCAGGAACAGCTGGTTGAGGTTCAGCTACTCTTGATGCATCGTGGTTTCCAGGAGCAATAATAATTTTAATATCACTTCTTATATTTCCAAGTAAACGAGCAGCTTCATCATATTGCTCTGTAATATCTTTAATAGCTAATTCTTTATCTTGATTTGGGTAAATACCAATTCCATCAACAATATCTCCACCTATTATAAGGTATTTAATATCATTAGCTACTTCAACCTGCTTTTCACTTCCATATTCACAATTAATCCAATCTACAAATTTTAAAAATGCGTCTTCTAAGAAAGTTAAACTTCCTATATGAATATCTGATAAAAATACTATTCCAAAATCCATATCCTTTGCAGGTCTTCTTTGAATACCTGGATTTATAATCTGAGTACCAATTGATAATGTTCCTTTTTTTTCAGCTAAAACTCCAACAATCTCATCTTTAACAAGTCTTTCTGCAGTTTTAAATAGTTCTTCATCTTTATTACTAAATAATATTGGAATTGAACCTGTTTCATCTTCAAATTCAACTAATTTATGGCCATTTTTAGTTGTTCTAATATCTTTTACCATTAAAATAAGACTTAAACTGGTTTGTCCTTCTTCAATTTCAGATATTTTTTGTATTGATTTAAGTTCTGGTCTTTTAGATAATATTTTAGAAATTTTTTCATATCTATTTTTAAAATAAGTAACTAAATTATCAAGCTCACCACTTGTATATGACATTTTACTTGTGTCTTGGATTATTTCAAAATCATATTCAACATTAGTTTTGTTAATATTTCTTTTAGAATGCTTAATATCTATATCAGCTACTTTTTCTTCTACAATGTCTTCAGATTTTTCAGCATGTTCTTCTTTATTTTTTTTATCAGTGTTTTCTTTTTGTATTGGGGGTTCATTAGGTATTTTTTCTTCTATTTTACTGTTTTCTTTTTGTATTGGGGGTTCATTAGGTATTTTTTCTTCTATTTTACTGTTTTCTTTTTGTATTGGGGTTTCATTAGGTATTTTTTCTTCTATTTTACTGTTTTCTTTTTGTATTGGGGGTTCATTAGGTATTTTTTCTTCTATTTTACTGTTTTCTTTTTGTATTGGGGGTTCATTAGGTATTTTTTCTTCTATTTTACTGTTTTCTTTTTGTATTGGGGTTTCATTAGGTATTTTTTTATCTTCAGTTTTGGAATTTGTTATAGGAATTTTATTGGGTTTGTTATTAGGTATTTTTTTATCTTCAGTTTTGGAATTTGTTAAAGGAATTTCTTTTGGTTTATTATCTTTATTTTCATTTAAACCCTCTGAATTAATAAATTCATTTACAATTTCTTCACTAACTGATAATAAATCCTTTTTACTAAATTCTTCACTTTTTAATTTAACAATTAATGATGAAGAAAAATCTAATGGATCATCTAGCTTTTTAATTTTTTCATAAGCTTTTGGTGAAAGATTAATACCTTTTTTTGCAAATTTTAGAAGAATTTTGTTTGTCATTATAACCATTTAATTTTTT
>JAJDHW010000056.1 GCA_030266405.1 Methanobrevibacter sp. OttesenSCG-928-I08 | reverse complement strand
TAATTTTTGTTATTTTATCAATTAATATATCTTGAATATCCATGACTTGTAATTCTTTTTGTGAAATATCATAAGTCTTTTGTAATATTGATTCATCAGGCAATAAAACATCATCATCCCTTATGAACCTATCAGATATTTTATCATAAAAATCATTTGGACAATTTATCATTACAAGACATAAATCCATTTCGCCTTTTTTTATACCAAGAATATTAAATGCTTTAGAAATTTGTCTTTGAGCAGATGTTCTTAGACAAATTTCCACACTTAATTCATTAGCTATATTTTCATTTCTTTTAAAAGCTAAAATAGCTTGGTTTACAGCATGTCTAATGTGATTTTTACCAGCAATAGCTTTAGCATCTAATAATTGAACAATACAATCCTGAGATGTAGAATTTATGAGATTATCTAAAAAGTTAAGTGTTTCATCAACATCTTCAATATTTCCTTTAAAACCATAAACTTCTAAATCTTTAAAATTCAAAATATCCCTATTCTCCAATTAATCTATTAATACCACTAATATAAGACTCTACACTAGCATTGATAATGTCTGGCCTTGTACCTCTTGCAGATATGATTTTGTCCCCTCTTTTTAATTTGACGATAACATCAATAAGTGCATCTGTTCCTCCAGTAATTGCATCTACATGATATTCAACAAGTTCAATATCTGAAAATTCTGTTAAAGCTTTATTAACTGCATTAATAGCTGCATCAACAGGACCTATACCAACAGATGCTTCTAATTTTTCTTCACCAGCTATATTTAATTTAACTGATGCTGTAGGCATTATTTTGTTACCAGATACAACATTAACATCTACAAGTTTTATTTTATCTTCTTTATGAATATCTAAAACATTATATGCAATAGCTTGAAGATCAACATCACTTATAGTTTTACCTCTATCACCTAAAACTTTAACTTCATCAAAAATACATTTTAATTGTTCTTCATTAACTGTAATACCTAAATCTAATAATTTAGTGTTTAATCCTTTATTTCCAACATGTTTTCCAACAATAAATTTACGTTTATGTCCTACAAGTTCAGGAGTTATAGGTTCATATGTTTTAGCATTTTTAATTACACCATCAGAATGAATTCCTGATTCATGAGCAAATGCATTTTCCCCAACAATAGCTTTATTTGGAGAAAGATATACACCAGTAAGTCTTGAAACCAATTTAGAAATTGAATTTAATTCTTGAGTTTTAACAGAAGTTTGGAATTCATCTCCAAATAAAACATATAATGAAGTAACTATTTCTTCTAATGAGGTATTACCAGCTCTTTCACCAATACCATTTACAGTAGCATGAAGTTCTTGAGCTCCACCTTCAATAGCTGCAATTGTATTAGAAACAGCTAGACCAAAATCATTATGACAATGTACACTAAGTGGTGCATCAAGTTTACTTAATCTTGAAAAAATTTTATATGATTTAGAAGGAGTTAAAACACCTACTGTATCACAAAAACATATTCTATCTGCACCAGTTTGAATACCTTGAGAAAATACATCTTCTAAAAAATCAAGACCAGTACGAGAAGCATCTTCTGCAGATAATTCAACAATTAATCCATGATCTTTACAGTATTCAATAGCATTATTAGACATTTCTAATAGTTTTTCATGTGTTGTTTTTAATTTATCTTTAATATGAAGATCTGATGTAGAAACCACTAAGTTTACAGCATCTACATCACATTCAATACAATAATCAATGTCTTTTTGAATAGGTCTTGAAAAGCTAAGAATTTCAGCATTCAATCCTTCTGAGGTAATTGCCTTAATAGAATCACGTTCACCTTCAGAAGTAATAGCAGATCCAGCTTCAATATAATTAACACCAATTTCGTCTAATTTAGAAGCTATTCTCAATTTATCATTTTTCATTAAAGACACCGCAGGTGTTTGTTCACCATCACGCAATGTAGTATCTAATACTTTAATTTCCATAAAATCACCAGATTTTTATTTATGATATAATATTTATTTTTTAAAATATATAAAATAAACAAAAATTTTAAAAATAATATTTAAAAAAAAGTTAAATGTCTTTTTTAATAACAGAAATAATTCTAGTTAAGCTTCTATGCATTTTAATTTCATATTTTTCCATTAATTTAAATCCTACTTTATCAAGCATCGGATTTAAATCTAAATAATGAGGACTAGCCATACATAATAAAGCATCATCTTTCATGTTATCATATATTGACTGGAAAAATTCAAAAAATATTTCATCACTACCTACACCACCAGTAGAAGTAGAAATACCATATGGAGGATCTGTTACAACAGCATCAACTTTTTCATACATTTTAAGTTCACGAATATCAACGTGAAAAGTTTTATAATCTGTTATATCACAATGGTCTAAATTAATAGCTGTACCATTTTTCATTTTCCAATTAACATCTGATCCGACAAGTTTAGCTCCTATTAATCCAGCTTCAATTAATATTCCACCAGTTCCACAAAAAGGATCTAAAAGTAAATCACCAGAATTTATTCTAGATAAATTCACCATACATCGAGCAAGTTTAGGACTCATTGAACCTGGATAGAAAAAAGGCCTTTTGTGAGGTTTCATATCTTGAAAATGCTTTTTATTTAATTTGTATTTTTCAACTGCTACATAAAACCTATTTTCATGGGCAACAATTCTAATAAATGAATCAGGATTTTTCAATTTAACTTTAATATTATCCTCTTTATTAAAAGAATTCAAAATTAAAAAACCTAAATCTTTCTCACAAGTAACTGTGTCAATATCTTCATTAAAACGTTTCACCCTAACTGCAAAATTATCTTTAATAAAATCATTCCAATTAATATCTAAAATATTACTTTTTAAATCCTGTTTTTCACTTTCAAATATTAGTTCATGGACTTCATGAGTATATGCAAGTCTTTCAGTTAATCTTTTATAATTTTTATAAAAATCCTCATTTTTTAAGTTTTTAAGTAAAACTAATCCTGGAGTAATTTCGATAATGTTAGCAGCAATATTTTCACATTCTAAAACTGCGTTAAGTTCAGCTATTGGTAATTTATCATGTTCTTGTGATTGAATAAGTAAAAGATTCATAATTTCCCTAGATTTTTTGATATAATTGTAATTAATAAAATTATCATTTAAATTTATAATTCCAAATAGAAGATATGTTTTTAATAAATAAAGAAGGTATTACTTTAAAAATAAGACCTCTTTTAAAAAATTCTTTAATTAAAATTGATTGTTTGTCAATATCTCCATATTTAGATATTAACTCTTCAGCATCATTTTCTTTAAGTTTTTTAAAAAGATAGTCCAAATCATCATTTGATAATATTTTTAAGGTTTTTTGAAGTTTATATTGGGATGTGAGTTCATTAAAAAATTTATTTTTAAATTCATCAGCATAATTTTTAATTAATGAAATATCATCATTAATTATTGAATTTGTTATTATTTTAGAGGCATATTTAGAAATATTAAATCCTAAAACAAGTCCTCCCCCAGTAGTAGGTTTTACTTGGGCTGCAGCATCTCCAATTAAAAGAACTCTATTTTCATATAATTTATTTTTAAAGTTACATTTTGGAATAGCTCCTTTATATTTTTCAATAATTTCATAGCTATTAACTGTAAAGTTTTCTTCTAAAAATTCATTTAAAATTAAATTTTGAGATTTATAATCTTCATCTGAAAATAAACCTACACGATATAAATTATTTTCTGTTGGAATACACCATAAAAATCCTGGAAAAATCCTTGAGTCCACATATACATCTACAAATTCATTGATATTCTTTTTTGAATTTCTAAAATCATTAACTCCATTATCATCTATTTTAACTAAAAATTGGCTCGCATTAACTTTATTTAAATCATTATTAATTTCTTTAGAAACAATTGAATTAACACCATCAGCACCAACAATAATTTTTGATGAAATAGTATCTCCATTTGCACATTTAACAATGCCTTTTTCACTATCAATATTTATTACTTTATTTTGTATAAATTCAACACCTTCACCAATAGCTTTTTTAAATAAATATTTATCAAAAAGAACTCTGTCAATGATTAATGCTGTGCTTTCTTCTTTATTAACTTGTAAAATATTATTTTTTGTATGTAAAAAAGCTCCTTTTGCTTTATTTATAATTAAATCATTAGGAATATCTATATAATTTAAAATATCTTTACTAACAATTCCTGCACATTGTAAAGGAATTCCTATTTCCTTTTTTTTATCAATTAAGCAAATAGATAAATTATTTTTTGATAAAAGGTAAGCCAAATTAGATCCTATAGGTCCTGCTCCTACAATAACAACATCATAATCAAAATTCATCATATAACCTTAATAATTATTTCTTAAATTTTTTAGAGTGTCTATCTAGAATATTTTCCTTAGATTTTTTAGAAAAATCTTTAGTTGATTCATAGGGTACATCTTCTTCAAAGTTTTGAGGATTTTTTTGATTGTTTGAATAATATGGTTGTTTTTTTGGTTTTTGATTAAAATTAGGATTATCGTTTTGATTATAATCTTTTGGAGAATTATATCCTATATTTTGAGATTCATAAGAATATCTATCATTTGTATAATCTTGTTGATTCATTGCTTTACTTCTAGAATAAGGAGATTCATTTTTAGGATAACTATGCTCATTATTAGAGTAATCATTATTTTGTTTAGGTTGGAATTCTATATCCTTATTAATATTATGCATTGCTTCATTCATTGTATGATCAAATTCATCTTCAAATAAGTCTCTATTATTTTGTAAAGTATCTTCATCTTCAAATAAATTTCTTCCTGGTTCATTGAAATTTTGTGTATCTTCAAATAAATTCCTAGGTTCTTGTTTTTTATTTTGTTGATACTTTGTATCAGGATAAACTGGTTCGTGATAATAATTTTCATCATTATAATTAGGATTAACCTTTTCTTGAAAATTATCATTTGGATAGTACTCTTCCCTATTATAATTATCATGTGGATAATATTCTCCATTTTCATAAGGAGGATACTCATCTTCATATTGAGAGTATTCATTTTGATTGCTAAGATTTTGAGGATTTCTATTATACTGATTAGCATTCATTTGATTAAATATAATTTCTTCAATATGATTTGGATTTGAAACATTTTTAATAATAACTTGATTATTATCATATGCACTATAAATCGAAATTGAACCTACAGAAAGAATTCTGCCTAAAATACTTTGAGAAGAACTTAGATCTTGAATTTTACTATATGGTAAATAATTTTTTTTAGTAAAAAATAAACCTTTCTTAGTAGTTATTTTTTGATTAGTAAGTATATATTCTGTAGAATACCATGAAATCAATTGTAAAATTATGTATAAAATTAAAATTAAAACAAAGACAACAATAGCTATAACAGCATAGCTAGTTAGTGTTAAATTTATATGATTAACTAAATAAACCTGTAAGTTTCCTATAAATTGAATAATAACAGATGTAGAACCTAATAATAAAGCTAATATAATAAAAGCAATAAAAGCCTTTTTACAACTTAAAAAAAAGTTTGGCTTTGCTTTATATATAACTTCCTCACCAGCTATATTATCATCTTTATTAAATAACATAGTATTATGTATAGAAAATATAGTTTAAAAAAGTATGTATAAATATATAAATCTATTATTCCATTAAAAAATAATAAATCAATTAAAAATAAATTTTTAAAAAAAATTAAATTAAAAAAATATTAAAGCCTCAGTTCGCCCATCATTCATCACGTATCAGAGCTCATAGGGTTCATCATTGACTTTAATAATATAAAAAAAATTAACCGAACATTACTCCAGCTTCTTTTTTATACTCTTCATCATGTTCTACTTGCATTATTTTATCAACTGCATCCATAAAATCTGCAACAGTAACTTTATCACGTTTTTCTCTTATTGCAAACATACCTGCTTCAGTACAAATAGCTTTTAAGTCTGCACCAGATACTCCATCAGTAAGAGTTGCAAGTAAATCTATTTCAGCTTCATCAGCTAAAGCCATATTCTTTGTGTGAATTTTAAGAATTTCACGTCTACCATCTTCATTTGGAAGAGGGACTTCAATAAATCTGTCAAATCTTCCAGGTCTTAAAAGAGCAGGATCTAATATATCAGGCCTATTTGTTGCAGCCACTATACCAATATCTCCTCTTGATTCGAACCCATCTAATTCAGCAAGTAATTGCATTAATGTTCTTTGAACTTCCCTATCTCCACTTGTGGAACTTTTAAGTCTTTTTGCAGCTACAGCATCTATTTCATCAATAAAAATAATAGCTGGAGCTTTTTCTTTTGCAAGTTCAAATACTTCTCTTACAAGTCTAGCACCTTCACCAATGTATTTTTTTACAAATTCAGATGCTACAATTTTAATAAAAGTAGCATTAGTTTCATTAGCTACAGCCTTTGCAAGTAATGTTTTACCAGTTCCAGGAGGCCCATAAAGCAATATACCTTTTGGAGGATCAATACCTATTTTTTCAAATAATTCAGGTTCTTTAAGAGGTAATTCTACTGTTTCTTTAACCTCTACAATTTGTTCTTCAAGTCCACCAATTGTATCATAAGAAACTGTAGGTTTTTCTTCAATTTCCATACCAGATACATTTGGATCCTTCTCAGAAGGTAATATTTCAACAATGCCAAAAGTTTGTTGATTAAGTGCAACTCTAGATCCAGGGATTAATAATTTTTCATCTAAGAATTTTGAGTAATTTATTAAGAAATTTGGTCCAGTACTACTTTTTACAGTCATTCTAGAATCATCTAAAATTTCTGTAACAGTAGCTAGTACTAATGGAGGAGATCTAAATCTTTCTACTTCTCCTCTTAATGATTTTGTTTCACGTTCTAATCTAATTTTTTCGTTTTCGGTTAAAACTTTATCTTTTTCAAGTTTTCTAACTTTCCACATTAAATTACGTTTTGTTTTAGAATTTTCTTCTTTAAGTAAGTTTATTTCTTCTTTAAGAGTGTCTATTTTACTTAATAGTTGTTGTTGGG
>JAJDHW010000055.1 GCA_030266405.1 Methanobrevibacter sp. OttesenSCG-928-I08 | reverse complement strand
TTGCAAATAAACTTAAAAATGAATATTTACATGAAAACGTTTTCATAATTAACAAATTAAATTCAGATTCATACAAAAACAATAGTAAAGAAATAATTGATATTATTGAAAAGGTATATTTGGAATAATATTAACTATTTAAGTGAAATCATGTATAAGGATATTTATAAAACTTATAAAAAAGTTTCAAAAGATTATATTAATAGAAATTTATTTAATAAATCTACAAAATCAAATGAAAATCTTATTAAAGATGTTAAAAAAAATAAAATAGCTATTTATACTGCATTTACCTCAGGGTATGATAATTTAAAAGAACCAGAGGTTATTGATGAAAATTGTGACTATATTTGTTTTACAGATAATCAGAATTTAAAATCTGATTTTTGGGATATTCGCCAAATGGGCGATTCTACTTTTGATAATAATCGTAAAGCTAAACAATATAAAATTTTACCTCATAAGTATCTTCCAGAGTATAAATATAGTTTTTGGATTGATGGCACATTTAAAATTAAAAATAGCATTCGTGAATATATCTATACTCATATTAAACATGATTCTAATATTATTTGCGTATTACATCCTGAAAGAGATTGTGTTTATGACGAATTTAAATTTTCTAAAAAAGTTACAAGATACCCTGTAAATATAATGAAAAAACAAATATTAAAATATGAAAATGAAGGATTTTCTAAAAACCAAGGTTTATTTGCATTAGGAGCTATTTTTAGAGAACATAATTCACCTGAAATTATTAAGCTAATGGAAGATTGGTGGAGTGAAATCATAGAATTTTCGAATCAGGATCAACTTAGTTTTCCTTATGTGGCATGGAAAAATAAGATAAATCCATCAGTTAGTAATATTTATTATTGGAATAATGATTATTGGTATAAAGAAGGAGATTATCATCATAAGGTTTTGCTAACTAATCCAAGTATTAGTGATAATTTACTTAAAAAATTAAAAAATGAATTAGATTTTTCTGATAAACATAGTTTTAATCTTTCAAAAGAAGAAATGTTTACAATTCTTAATGAAATAGAAGGATTAAAAGGCCATTATGCATATATGTCTAAAAAAATAAAGGATAATGAGAAAGAGAAAGAATTAATTTTAAATTCTAACTCTTTTAAAATAACAAAGTTTCTAAGAAAATAGATTAAATATTTCTTTTTAAGCGACTGATAATATTATTAATTTTATATTTAAACCATCCTTTTGTGGTTTTTAAATAAGTTATTTCATTATTTTTTATCTTTAATTCATTTTCAACTGCAGAAAGCTGTTTTAAATATTTATTTTTCTCAATATTTGAGAAAATACTAGAAACACCATTTTTCTTTATATTTTCCATCATGGCACGGTTCTCTTCATTTTCAGGATATGGGTTAATATTTTTTATAGATTTAAATAAAGGTTCTGCTTTTTCAAGTATTTTTTTCTTATCTTCAATAGAAATAGTGTCACTTAAAACTATATCACTTGTCCATGTTGATAAATGTTGATTGAATATTTTATCATAGAAATCACATTTTTTATTTTTTCTTAAAACACTTACCACAAAATCATACCCTTCAATTAAACCATTAAGATAGTGATATCCTTTTGAAAGACTTGTTGATGTCACATTCCTAGATCTTAATCTGAAATTATAGATTATTTCATTAATAAATATTATTTTTTTAGCATTTATAAATGAATCAACCATAAATGCTAAATCTTCTGCAAAAACTCCTTCAGGAAAAGTAATATCATTATTTATTATGAATTCTTTTGGAAATATCATTCTCCAAATATTATCAATAGATAAAAAGAGTGTGTTTTCATCAATTGAATTTAAAGTTGTTTCTTTAGTTATCCAAGAATCTGAAATAGCTACTCCGTCTCCAAATGTTTTAAATTTACCTATAACTACATCAGCATTATTATTTTTAATTTTCAAATATAATTTTTCTACTGCTTCTTTTTTGTAGCAATCATCATGATCTAAAAACATTAAATATTCCGAATTTGAATTCTTGATTCCTAAATTTCTAGCAGCTCCGGGTGTACCTGTTTTTTTACTTAATGAGTATGTCTTAATATTGTCATATTTAGAAACATATTCATCAATGATTTTTTGAGTATTGTCTGTTGAAAAATCATCTATTATTATAAGTTCGATATTTTCAAACCCAATGCTTTGATTTATTACAGAATCTACTGTTGTATTTAAATAGTCTTGGCTGTTATATGTTGGAATTATAACACTGACTTTATATTTCATAATAAATTTTTTATTAAATCTAATATATTAATATCACTTTTAAATAGATTTTCCTTAATATTTTTTTAAATAATAGAAATTTTTAAAAGGTATTTTATTCATAAATTATAATAATATGAGGGATTTCATGGAACTAAATATAAAACACTTTATCAAAAAACATCCAACTTTGTATATTTTAGCTAAATACAATTCCTTCAAATTATTAAAAATGTACAATGCTATTAAAAATCTAGATTTAATTATCATTGATGCATATAAAAGAACTCATGATTTGAATAATAATAAAATGGATTCTATACTTCATTTTATTCTCAAGGGTAATAAAGAAGATAGCTTTGAATTAAAAAAACAATACACTGATCCAATTTTCGACTTAGATTTTTATAAAGACAACTACATTGAGAATTCTGATGATTGTATAATTGATTATTGTTTAAATGGTTTTTATAAAGGATATAAAATTAATTTTTTTGACCACGGTTATATTACAAATTTAAAAGAGCCAGCTCGAAATCAATATTCTAATACAAGAGATAAAATAATTCAAAAAGAAATTGATAAAAACTATTATATTACTAATAAAAATATAATAATTCCATATATCCAGTCTGAGAAAACTTTTTCAATGAATACTATTAAAGTTGGAGTTTTTGTTAATGATCCTTTTTCAAATATCACTGCTTGCCCTTATTTAAGAATTCATGAACCTTTTTCTAAATTAAGCAAGTCTAAAAAATTTCATTTTTTTGTTTATGGTATGGATAGCTATCAATTTATTGATTGGGATAATATTATTAAATCAAAAGTCTTTGATATAGTTGTTGTTGAGAGAATAATTCCTTTTTTAGACGATCTTTTAAAGAGTTGTTTAAATCAAAATGTAAAAATGATTTATGAAACAGACGATGATTTATTAGCTATTGACGAATCGAATTCTTCATTTGAGTATATAAATAGTTGCCGTAATGAAATAAGCAATTATATTAATAATTCCGATACAATTGTTGTTACTACTCCTGCACTTGCTCAAAAATTTGATAAAAATAAGGTAGAAGTTATTAGAAATTATTATATTGATAGTTTGCTTGATTTAAAAAAATTTAGAAAAAACAATACAAATACAATTAAAATAGGGTATTTTGGTACTTTAACACATTCTAATGATATAAATATTATAAAAAAAGTTATTATTAAACTTCAAGAAGAAATGCTTTCTAAACATAATATTACATTAGAGTTTATTGTTGTTGGAGGTTTTGATGATTTAGATCATGATGAATCATGGATTTCTACAATTGATCTTCCTAAAAATTCATGGGACTTTAAATTTTTCATGAATTGGCTTGGAAATATAGTTGATTGGGATGTGGGAATAGCTCCTCTTGAAAATTCAAGTTTTAATAAAGGAAAAAGTGAATTAAAATATATTGAATACTCTGCTCTTGCAATTCCTGTTGTTTGTAGTGATATTGAACCATATAATACTGTTGTTAAAGATGGTATAACTGGATTTTTAGCAAACACAGAAGAAGAATGGTTTGAAAAATTAAAAAAACTAATTTTAAATGAAAATCTAAGAGAAGAGATTGTGACTAATAGCCAAAAAGATATTTTGGAAAATTATTCCTTAAATGATAGAGTAGAAAAATGGGAAAAAATTCTAGAAAATTTAGTAAAATAATATGTTGATTTGTATGAATGATAGTGATATAGATCCTTATGAGGGTATTCGTGAAATTCATGAGTCTAATGTAGATAAATTTATTCAAAATGATTTATTTGCACCATTTAAAGAAGTAGATGAAAGTTTAATTGAAGATATTAAAAATAATAAAATTTTAATTTACACAGCTTTTACTGGAGACTATGATAATTTAAAAGAACCAGATTTTATTGATGAAAATTGTGATTATATATGTTTCACTGAGAATCCTAATTTAACTTCTGATATTTGGGATATTAAATTAATGGAACCTTCTAATTTAGATGATAATCGTAAAGCTAAACGATATAAAGTATTGCCACATAAATATTTTTCAGAATATAAATATAGCTTTTGGATTGATGGAACGTTTAGAATTAAAGGAAGTCTTAGGGAATATATTTATAAATATATCAATTCACCCATGCTTTGTGCTATTCACCCTGAAAGAGAATGTCTTTATGTTGAAGCAAATGTATCATGTATATTTTCAAGATATTCAGATTATACAGTAGCAAAACAGGTTAAAAGATATGAAGAAGATAATATGCCTACTGATTATGGATTACCTGCACTTGGTGCTATATTCAGACAACATAATAATCCTAAAATTATCGAACTCATGAATAGATGGTGGGATGAAATATCAGAATATACTAATCAAGATCAGTTAAGTTTAACGTATTTAATGTGGAAATTAAATTTCCATCCTTCAATTAGTGATGTATATTATTGGATTAATGAATATTGGGCAAAAGAAGGGGAGTACCACCATAAGCACGAAGTAAAATCTCCTCTATGCAGTGATAATTTAGTAGAAAGTATTGAAGGAAATATTAAAGATGAAAATACTCTTTCAAAAGAAGAGTTATTTTTATTAATAAATGATATTGAAACTTTAAAACATGAATTAAAAATGAAAGAAGATATTTCTCTTATGCAAGAGAAAGAAATTAATGAACTTAAAAATTCAACATCTTGGAAAGTCACAAAACCTCTTAGGGGCGTAACAAGACTTATAAAAGGAAATAAATGAGGATATTATGAACATTATAAAATTTTCAAGCTTTTTTATTAGATCTAAATTCAATATAAAAAAAACTTTTAACTTAACAAGAGCGTATGATAAAATTAAAAAAACTAATTTGTTTAATGAAGAATTTTATCTTGAAAAATATCCTAAAGTTTCAAAAAAAAGAATAGGTCCATTAGAATATTATTTAATTTATGGATATCTTGAAGGACACATTCCAAGTCTAGATTTTGACCCTGATTTTTACTTAACAAATTATGTAGATGTAAAAAATAGTGGTATGAATCCATTAGTTCATTACGCATTATATGGTGCTAATGAAGGTAAACTTATTCAAAAATCTCCTTCTATTTTAAAACATGAAGAGATTATCAATACAAATAGAAATATTTTATCTAATTATAATTTTGATGAAGAACCTCTTGTATCTATTATAATATTAAATAGAAATGGTATTACTCATTTAAAGAGATTATTCAAAGATTTCAGAGAAAAAACTAATTATGATAATTTTGAAATAATTATTGTTGACAATGCATCATCTGATGAATCACTTGATTATTTAAAAGAGTTACAAAAAAATTTACCTATTAAAATTATAGAAAATGATATTAATGTTTCTTTTTCAAAAGGAAATAATGATGCTGCCAAAATAGCTAATGGAGAATATTTATTACTTCTAAATAATGATATTGAACCTACTTATGGTTGGTTAAATGAGATGATGGGAACAATGTTATTTAACGATGATAATGTAGGGGCAGTTGGAGCTAAATTAATTTTTCCTTATTATTTTGATTATAAAAACAAAAAAAAATCTTATAAAATTCAACATGCCGGAGATATTTTCGCAGAAAGAATAAAACCATGTTGTTTATATGCTAAAAATAAATCCCCTGAATATGATATTTTTGATAGTCGTATTTGTGGTAATAAAGAATGTATAGCTGTTACTGGAGCTGTTATGCTTGTTAATAAAGAAATATATTGTAAATGTGGAGGGCTTAATGAAAAATATAACTATGGTTTAGAAGATGTTGATTTTGCACTTAAATTACATAAAAATAATTATAAAACTATTTTTTCTGGAAAATCATTACTTTTTCATCACGAATCAAGTACTCGTACTAAAGATAAAGATTATTTTGAGAATGATAAAAAAAATTTCAATATTTTTTGGAATATTTGGGGAGATTATCTTTCTAAAAACATGTTAATTGATAAAATAAATTATAATAATCTTTTTACAGAAAAAAGACTTAAAATAGTTTTAATTGATAAACATTATAAAAGAAATAAAAATTCCCATGAAATGTTAAAGGGGATTTCTAAAGGATTCAATGATTTAGGATATGATCTTGATTTAATAACAGATGATGCAGATTATGTTTTTGAAAATTCTTCTGATATTCTTGTTTCATTTGATTTAGAATATGATATTAGTAAAATTGATGCAAGAGATGATTTAGTTAGAATATTTTCACTAAATGATTTTAATTTCTCTAAAAATGATGATTTATCTAAATTAGATTTTTACGATGTTGTAATATGTTCTAAAAATCAAACTTATAATTATTTAAAAGAAAATACTTCTATAAAGCATATTTTTAAAATAAACAATGAATCTTTCACTGAGTATTCTAGGGATGTAATTAAAAATCTTGAGGGAATTTTAAAAAACAGTGAAGGATTCTTATAGTTGTGATTTTCAATGGATTTAAAATCATATATTTCTAAATTTCCTCATTTGTATATTTTACTTAAATCTTCAAGTTTTAAAATAGCTAAACTGAATTTTAAGGCATATAAATTAATAAAAAAGAACAATTTGTTTGATGAAGAATTTTATTTTAATGAAAATAATAATTTAGATGAGTTTAAAAAAAATCCTTTAATTCATTACATGTTTTTTGGATTTAAAGAAGGAAAAGATCCAAGCCCAGATTTTGATAATGCATTTTATTTAAATGAATATGAAGATGCAAATAAATCTAATTTAAGTCCACTTGCTCATTATGCATTATATGGCATTAATAGTAATAGAAAAACTAAAATCAATGAAAATAAAATTCTTTTTAAAAATCGA
>JAJDHW010000054.1 GCA_030266405.1 Methanobrevibacter sp. OttesenSCG-928-I08 | reverse complement strand
CTACTCCTAAAATAGCATAAGTTAAAATAAGACTATATAATCCTATATAAAAATAATCTTTAGTTTTTTGAATAATCTTAAATCCAATTCCTAATATAAATCCAAGTAATCCCATTTCTAATGCAACACCAACTCTTCCAAAGTCAGTTACCATTTGTCCAATTAATGTAGGAGTAACTGTAACTTCACTTCTCCATGAAATTAATTGACCAACCATCATTCTAGGGCCTAAATCACTTCCAGGTATAGAACTAGCTATTAATTCTCCATGTGTTACTCCAAAGTCTCCACTAATAAAATTTAACATATCTAAAACATGTAATGTAAAATCTGCTCTACTTTGTAAAGTATAAAATGGGTTTGTTGCTGAAGTTATTGCAAATTCTCCAAGTGATCTAAAGTAACCTATTCCAATAATTAAACCTACACCTAAAAGTGCTCCAATAACTACTTCCCAAATAGCTAATATTTGCCCATAATAACCTAATATTATCATAACAAGTAAAACTGCAAGTAATGGAGTCCTATAACCTAATGTTAATAATATTAAAGAGCTAATAGCTATGAGTATTAAAAATCTAAATCTTGTTTGTGAACGTGTTATTTCATTATTTTGATATTTTTTAAGATAGACTGATCCAACTAAACAAATTCCAGGAATCATTAAAAAAACAGGCATAGTTAATGCAGGTTTTAATAGGTATCTTAGAGATGTTTTTAAAATAGGTAAACCACCAACAGAAGCTATACTGATAAAGAAAAATACAATTCCTACTAAAATTAGACAAAAACCTATTGAATAAATATCTTTTTCTTTAAAAGATATAGTTGGTTTTTCAGATTCATTATTTAATAAAAATCTTGGAAGAATAATAGAACATATAAAAAAACTAATAAAAGCTATAATTAAGTTGATTGTTAAGCTATTTGATATTGGATTTAAAGAAAGAATTAAAAATAGTCCAAAAACAACAAGTACAATTAATGGACTAAATAAATAATTTTTAAGAAGTTTATTTCTTTTAAAGATTGATAAAAAGTTTTCATTTGGATAAAATCTTTTAAAATAGCTATTTACCCACTGATTTTCTATAAAAGATAAAATATTAAAAATTACAGTAAATATAAACGATCTTTTAATTTCACATGCTATTCTGTTTATAATTGATGTAAATTTATAATATATTAAGCTCATTTTACCATTAACTTATTTTACGGATGTTGTCTATTGTAGATATTTTTTCTAGTGATTCAATGTCTTTTTCATTGTAGTTATATATTCTAATTATTATTTTATCTGTTGTTCCATCTGTATTTCCTAAAATATCATTTGCAATATTTATTTCTTTAGCTGTAGCTTGAGTAATTGTTATTTGACTTTGAAAACCAGTTAATGTTGATTTAATAGATATTCTTTCACCATTTTCATATAATTTATTGAAAACTGACTGATATTCCAAATTATCTGGGTCATTTAAAGTTACAACAGTACTTACTTCATATTTCGTATCACTATTGTTTAAATTACTTATTAAATCATTTAATTGGGTAATGTTTTTAGGACTTAAAGTGATTTCTGTAAGATTTTCGTATTTTTCACCATTTGTTTCAAGAGAAATTTGCTCTATATAAAAATCTGCTTGAGGGACATCTTTATATAATCCTGCAAGAATATAATTCCTATTTGAATTGATTAATATTTTAACATTCGAACCTTTATCGTCATCCATCCATTCAATTGTTCCACTTATTTCTTGTTTTTCCCCAGTACTTGCATTATACCCACTGGCTGTTGTTTTAATAATATTTCCTTCTCTATAGAATGATAAGTATTTCTCAACAATTTTGTTTAAAGTAGATGAATCATAAGATATAGATTGGCTACTATCATCATTATCTGATGAAATGTGGATAAATGCAAAAGCTATTGCACATACTACACAGATAATTATTAAATAATCAACTATTGTAAATTTAGGTTTTTTCATAATTTGACCTTTAAATGTTTATTCTTCTTTATAAATAGCCCCAACAGGACAAATATCAATACATTCTCCACAATCAGTGCAATCATCTGTGATAACAATTTTGTATCCTTTTTTCTTTATTGCTCCTTCAGGACAAACTTCAATACAATCTTCACAAACACCACATTCTTCATGATTTATTTCCAATTTAACACCAATTATATTTTATTATTGATAATTTTTATTTGGATTATTATTTAATATTTTTTATTATTTGTAAAAATTTTATTTTTTCATGTTTTTACCATTACATTTATATATTATAATTGATAACCTTATATTGTATGCAGGGGTGCCCGAGCGGCCAAAGGGGGAGGACTTAAGATCCTCTGGTGTAGGCCTTCGAGGGTTCGAATCCCTTCCCCTGCACTTAATTACTTATAATATTTTTTTCACAGACTTTTGATTCAATTTTGCCTTAGTGGCTCAGCTGGTAGAGCGCTACCTTGGTAAGGTAGAAGTCGGGGGTTCGAATCCCCCCTAAGGCTCTTGAATTTTTGATTAATTTTTATATCATTTATTATTAAAAATAGACTTAAAATTTTTTTACAATAATTATTTAAATGATTATTTTTTTAATAATCTAATTAATAAAATTTAAATCTTTTAAAATATATATAAAATCATAGTTGATTCTTATGGTTAATCATTCTAAAATTATCTTAGCAGGGGTTATTTCTGGTATTGTTGCTATAACAACATGGTTACTTGGAATTACAGGTACTATAATTGGTTCTGTTGTAGCATCTGTTTTTTACAATGTTTTATCAGAATTCTTAGAAAAACCTATTGAAAATGCGTCTATGCGTAAAATTGAGTTAGAAATAATATATTTACTTCCTATTGTTGTAATATTTTTTATTCAATTTTTTTTAATAATCGCTATATTTGCAGAACAAGGTATTTTACCGTATGAATTTGTGGGAGCTTATTCATTTCTTCAAAATTTACTTAATAACAATCTTTATAAACTTCTAGGAGCTTCTTTACTTGTTATATCTATTTATCCAGCTATTATTAAAAAAGAAAATAATTTGAAAAAAATTAATAATATTTTAATTGCTTTTGTAGGATTAATATTTTTAGCTAGAGGCTTTTTAGATGTATATCATCCAATTGTTGATATATATGATGATTTTTTCATAGCTTTTGATTTTCCTATAGCTATTATTGCTTTTATAATATTAGGATATGTTATATTCAATATTGCCTATGATTCATATAAAACTTATTATAAATCTAAAAAGGATATATCACTTGATGATTTAAAACTTAAGAAAACTCATAATTCTACTTTTAAAACCAACAAAACACATATAAAATCTAGTGATAATAATTTTAAAAATCATAAAAAAGATGATTCTAAAAAATTCAAATCAGATGATAGACATCAAAAATCTAAGGAAATTCAAAATAATGAAAAAAGTGTTATTAATACATCAGTTGAGGATATTGAATTCGTGGCAACTGATCTTTGGAATGTTAAAAAAAGAAAAAAATAAAAATTAAAAATATTTAATTATTTACTTTTTAATTTCCATTTTCCTGTCTTATTTTGAATATCTAACATATTTTTGAAAAACCCTTCTTTTTCTATAAGTTCTGATGGTGAACCTGTTTCTACTATTTTTCCTTCTTTTAAAACAACAATTTTATCTGCATTAGATATAGTTCTCATTCTATGAGCAATTACTATTACAGTTTTATTTTTTATAAGTGCAGATAAAGCTTTTTGAATTTTAGATTCATTTTCAACATCAAGAGATGCAGTTGCTTCATCAAGTAATATAATTGGTGCATCTTTAAGTAGAGCTCTTGCAATTGAAATTCTTTGACGCTCTCCACCAGATAATAATGAACCATTTTCTCCAATTAATGTATTATATCCTTTTGGAAAGTCTTTTATAAATTCATCGCATTGAGCTAATTTAGCAACTCTATAAACTTCTTCATCACTTGCTCCATGAGATCCTATTCTAATATTTTCCATTACAGTATCATTAAAAAGAACAACATCTTGAAAAACAATAGCATAATTTTTTAAAAGAGTTTCAGGATCAATTGTACTTAAATCAACTCCTCCTAATGTAACTTCACCATTTGTTGCATCCCAAAACCTCGCAGCTAATTTAGATATTGTACTTTTTCCACCGCCTGATGGACCTACTAGTGCTGTAACTTCGCTTTGTTTTGCTGTAAAATTAATATCTTTTAATACATCTTTATCTTCTTTATAGTTAAAATCAAGATTTCGAAATTCAATGTCATAACCATCATTTGAATAGCTTTCTAATCCATCTTGAATAGCTTGGTTTTCAATATTATTCATTCTATTAATTTTAACACGTGTCATAAATATTTCAGCTAAAAATTCCAATGATCCTTGAATAGGTAAATATAAAAATGCAGCAGCTATTAAAAATACTAAAAATACTAAAAGACTAATTTTTCCAGCTATTAATAATCCTGCACCTACTATCATTACAGAAACAATGCCTAATTTTAATATCATTTGACCTATGATAACTGATGATCCTGTTATTAGTTCATTTGTGATACATGATTTTTCAATATTTTTTATTTTATCATTTAATCCTTCTAAATATTCATATTCAAAATTATAAGCTTTAATTTCTTTAATAGATTCTAAACATTCCTGAATTCCATCAGCACCATCACGTCTAGCTTTTATAGTCTGTTTACTTCTTTTATTTTGAAATTTCCTAGAACAAAAAACAACAATAAATGATACAGGAACAACCCATAATAAAGCTAAACTCATTTCGAAATTAAATATTAACATTCCAATACTTACTACAATTAAACAAATTACTGAACCTGCTAAATTAGGAATTGCGTGTGAGAAAACATGTTCTAAATCAGTACAATCTCCCATAATAGTTGTTGTTAAATCAGATAAATCGCGATTTTCAAAAAATGACATTGGAAGTTTACGTAATTTTTCAGCTAAACTTATTCTTCTTTTTTCACTTTCATTATATGTTGTATTAAAAACATAGTGATATTGTTTCCATTGAAATATGAAAATTAAAGCTAATGTTATCAATATTAATATAATAAATACTTCTAAACTTATTTTTACTGATAAAAAATTAGGATCAGGTATATATTGTGCTAAAAATAATACAAATAAACTAACTGGGGCCATTAAACTTATATCTAATAATGTTGTATATAAAATACCTTTTAATAAGTCACTTGCTCCTTTTTCTGTTAATGCAAACTTTTTAGATAGGTATTGGCTTATCATTATTTTCACCTTCATTGTTATTGTTTTTTAAAATTATGTTTTCTTCATCTTTAACTTTCCATTGTACTGATTCATTATAATTTTCCCACATTTTTGAATATAATCCATTTGATTTAAGAAGTTCCTTGTGATTTCCTTCTTCTACAATTTCTCCTGAATCGATTACAAATATTTTATCTACATTTTCAATTGTTGATAAACGATGAGCTATCATTAGAACTGTTTTTCCTTCTGTAATTTTTTCAAATGCCTTCTGTATTTGATATTCATTTTCATGATCTGCAAATGCAGTTGCTTCATCTAAAATTACTATTGGACCATTCTTTAAAATTACTCTAGCTAAAGCTATACGTTGTTGTTCTCCTCCTGATAAATAAACTCCTTGTTTTCCAATAACTGTATTTACTCCATTAGGTAATTTAGCTATTATGTCATCACATTGAGCATATTTTAAAGCTTTCAATGCTTCTTCTTTTGTAGCTCCTTTTTTACCAATTAAAACATTGTTTAGTATACTACTTTTAAAGAGCTGAGTATTTTGAAATACAAAGGAAATATTTTCCATTAATTCTTTTGAAGCTATATTTTTAACATTCACATCACCAACAAGTATTTCTCCTCCATCAACATCCCAAAAACGAGGAATCAATGTTGCAGTTGTTGTTTTACCTCCTCCTGAAGGTCCAACTAATGCAATTGTTTCACCTTCTTTAATTTCAAAATTTATATTGTTCAATGTTTTTTTACTATTTCCAGGATATGTAAATGAAACATTTTTGAATTTTACAGAAGAATTTTCCATATGTTTTGGATTTTCACTTTCTTCTAAAGGTCTTTCTTCTAATATCTCGTCAATTTTTCCAAGGGATTGTTTTGCTATTAGCCAATTTTGACTTGTATACATTATTTTATTCATCAAAAAGGATGCAAGTGGTGTTAAAATCATATAAAATATTAAATCAACAAATAATGAATTATCAAATGCAGATCCTACTAGTAATATTCCTGCAGGAACTAAAAGAGCAAAAAATCCATTTATTGAAACAGTAAAAGCAGTCATTGGTAATTGACATGAAAAAGAATATTCACTTACCCATTTACCATAATCTTTTATAGTTTTATAAAAGTTTTTAAATGAATAAATGGTTTGTTGAAATGTTTTTGTTACAGGAACGCCTCTTACATATTCTACAGCTTCTGAATTCATATTTTCTAATGTTTCTTGATACTTTATCATAGATTTTCCTTTTTCACCACTCATCATAGGTATTAGCATTGCAAATCCTAATGCCATTGGAATTATACATAAAATTCCGAAAAACCAATTAAAACTTAATAACAATATTATAAAAGCTATTGGAGTAACAATTGCACCTACTAAATCTGGTAGACTATGAGCTAAAAAGCTTTCTGTTTTCTCAGAACTGTAATCAATTATTTTACGTAAACTACCACTTGTATTTTTTGAAAAATAACCTATAGGTAATGTAGTTATATGTTGCATTGTAATGACTTTCATATTTCTTTCATTTCTAAATGCTGACAAATGGGTACACATTAAAGCTATAAAATATATTGCTATTGATAAAATTCCATATTTTAAAGCTTCTAATCCATAATAAGTTAAGTTTTGTGCAAGTGAGAAATTAGGATATACAAGAAATATTTCTTCAATTAATTTCCAAATATATATGAATGGTATTAATCCTAAAATAGCACTAATTCCTGATAAAATACATCCAAATATAGTTAAATATTTGTATTTTCCTGAAAAACTTAACAAATGCCATAGTTTATTTTCATT
>JAJDHW010000053.1 GCA_030266405.1 Methanobrevibacter sp. OttesenSCG-928-I08 | reverse complement strand
ATACTAGAATCATTTTCAAAAACTTTAGAATCTGTTCCAGATTTAGAAGAAACTTGGTATGTCATTGATAACTTAAATCTCTCACGTAAGGATGAAGCTCATAAAAAAAATCCAGAAAAAATTTTAAGAAATGCTAATTTAGATAAAGATGGAAATCTTATTGTTAAAAAAGCTGATTGGGTTAATTAGTGAGGTATCATCATGAGAATGGATTTAATTTTAGAACTTTTAGATGTTCCTGGGCAGTTAGTTTCAGTACTTGAACCTATAGGTGGACTTGGAACAAATTTAGTCACTGTTATTCACCAAAGAGATATGAAAAATAAAAGAGGAATGATACCTGTTCAAATTACTCTTGAAGGTGAGAGAAACAACCTAAACAAAGTAATTGAAAAATTCAAAGAACTTAATGTATCTATTTTAGAAATTGATGGAATTGTTCAAAAAGAAAACATTAGTACAATCTTAATAGGACATATTGTTGATAAAGATATTAGAGACACGACGGATAAAATTAATGAATTAAAAGGTGTCTATGTCAATAGTTTTGATATTAAATTAGATGGTGAAGATAAATCTTCTGCATTAATTAGTATTGAAGCAGATATTGGCAATAAAAAATTAATATTTGATAGAATAAAACAAATTGCTTTAGAAAAAGATTTACTTATGATTAATGAAGTTTAGGGATTTTTATGAAAGAATGTAAAATCTGTATTATTGGTTTTGGTGCTGTTGGTCAAGGTGTTGCACAAGCCATTTCACTTAAAAAAGATATTATTAAAGATAAATACAACACTAACTTAAAGGTTGTTGCAGTTGCAGACTCATCATCCTCTGTAGTTTCACAAAAAGGTTTAGATGAAGAATTACTTGTCGAAACAAAAGAATTAAATGGTAATTTAAAAGATTATCCAGAACATAGTGGAAAATTAACTGGAATGGAAATATTAGAAACAGTTGATTATGACTGTTTAATAGAGGCTACACCTACTAATATAAAAAATGGAGAACCTGCTAGATCATTAACATTAAAAGCTTTTGATGATGGAAAAGATGTTGTAACTTCTAATAAAGGACATTTAGCTTTAAACTTTAAAGAATTAATGGATGCAGCAGATAAAAATAATGTTGATTTCAAATTTGAGGCAACTGTTGGTGGAGCAATGCCAATTATCAATTTTGTTGAAGAAACATTAAGTAGCTGTGAAATTGAATCAATTATTGGAATTTTAAATGGTACTACTAATTATATTTTATCAAGAATGACTAGTGAAGGGTCATCTTATATTAATACTTTAAATGAATCTCAAGAATTAGGAATAGCTGAAACTGACCCAACTCAAGATGTTGAAGGTATTGATGCTGCATGTAAAACTGTTATTTTAGCAAATGCTATTTTGGGAATTGATGCAACTTATAGTGATGTTGAAGTAGAAGGTATATCAAAAATCACATCAGAAGCTATTAATCTTGCAAAAAAAGAAGGATATCTAATTAAGTTAATTGGTGAAGTATCACAAGATGCTTTAAAAGTATCTCCAAGACTTGTTAAACAAGGAAGTGCATATGATTTAAATGGCACTTTAAACATGGCAACGGTCAAAACAGATCTTGCAGGTGATGTTACTGTTGTAGGTAAAGGAGCAGGTTCACTTGAAACTGCATCAGCTATGATTACAGATTTAATAAATATTATAAAAAATAAATAACTATTCTCCTGTGATTATATGAAATATATTATTTTAATAGGAGATGGAATGAGTGATTTACCATTAGATGAATTAGATGGTAAAACTCCATTACAAGTTTCAAATAAACCTAATATTGATAAATTAACTAAAAAAGGACGTTCTGGTTTTATTCAAAATGTTCCTAAAGGTTATACTCCTGGTTCTGATGTAGCTAATATGAGTATTTTCGGTTTTAACCCTGAAAAATACTATTCTGGGAGAGGACCTTTAGAAGCAGGTAGTATGGGAATTAACATTAAAGAAAATGATGTTATTTTTAGATGTAATTTTGTTTTTGAAGAGGATAATGAAATTAAAGATTTTACTGCAGACCATATCTCATCAAAAGAAGCAGAAATTTTAATTAATGATTTAAATAATTTCTTTAAAAATAATTCCAATTTTAAGTTTTATCCTGGGGTTAGTTATAGGCATGTTTTTATTTATAACTCAAAAAACCAAAAAGAAATAGCTAACTATAATACAATGCCTCCACATGATATTATTGGGGAAGATATTTCAAAATATATGGACTGGCCTTTAAAAGACGGAGAAGAACTTAAAAATATAATATTTAAATCAAAAGATTTTCTTGAAAATCATCCAATCAATAAAGAAAGAGTTAAAAAAGGTAAAAAACCTGCAAATATGATATGGTTGTGGGGACAAGGAACTAAACCTTCTATGGATGATTTTAATGAAACTTATAATAAAAAAGGAGGTATCATAACTGGTGTTGATTTACTTAAAGGTATTGGGACTTTCACAGGTTTAAAAGTTATCAATGTTCCAGGTGCAACTGGTTATTTAGATACTGATTATAAAGCTAAAGGAAAGTATGCTTTAGATAATTTAAAAGATTTAGATATTGTAATTATTCATGTAGAAGCTCCTGATGAGGCAGGACATGAAGGAAATTTAAAAGAAAAAATTAAAGCTATTGAAATGATTGATAAGGATGTTTTAGGCACTATCTTAAATGACGTTGAAAAATATGGTGATTATAAAATAGCTATTTTACCAGATCATCCAACACCAATTGATTTAAAAACTCATACAAATGATAAAGTTCCAATAACTATTTATTCATCTTTAGAAGATGATATTGATGAAGTTACTAGTTATGATGAAGAGAGTGTAAAAAAAGGATCTCTTGGAGATATGATTGGACATAATTTAATAAATTTTTTAATTGAAAAATAAGAAATATATTTATTTATACAATAAAAATTATAATATAATTTTATTTAAACGGAGTGGATTTAACTGACAAAATATATAATAATAACTGGTGGGGTTGTTAGTTCTATTGGAAAAGGAATTACTTCTGCATCAATAGGACGTATTTTAAGGTCTTATGATTTAAATGTCGGGGCTATTAAAATAGACCCTTATTTAAACTGGGATTCTGGAACTTTAAACCCTTATCAACATGGGGAAGTATTTGTAACTTATGATGGTATGGAAACAGATTTAGATTTAGGGCATTATGAACGTTTTTTAGATGCTGAACTTCCAGGTAACTCTAATATTACAACTGGAAAAGTTTATAAGTCAGTTATCTCCAAAGAAAGAGAAGGTAAATTCTTAGGGGATTGTGTTCAGGTTATTCCACATATTACAGATGAAATTAAAGAAAGAATTAGAAAAATATCTGATGATAAAAATTATGATGTTGTTTTAATAGAACTTGGAGGTACTGTAGGGGATATTGAAAGTCAGCCTTTCTTAGAAGCTTTAAGGCAACTTAGAAATGAAGAAGGCTCAGATAATGTCATGTTTGTTCATGTTACTTTTATTCCATATTTAAATGCTGCAGGGGAATTTAAAACAAAACCAACACAGCATTCTACAAAAGAACTTAGAAGTACAGGTATTAATCCAGATATTATTGTTTGCAGATCTCAAAAACCTATTGATGATGATTTAAAAGGTAAAATAGCTCATTTTTGTGATGTAGATTCTAATGCAGTAGTAAACACTCCAGATGCACAATCTATTTATGAAGTACCTCTTGTTTTAGCAGATAATAATATTGGAGAATTTGTAATAAATAGAATTAATTTAGATGTTAAACCAGATTCATTAAAATTAGATCCTTGGAGGGAAATTGTTAAATCTTTAAAAATCCAAAAACCTACAGTTACTATTGGACTTATTGGTAAATATGTTGAACTTGAAGATGCATATATAAGTATTGGAGAATCCCTACAACATGCTGCAGCTCATATTGGAGTTAATGTTGATATTAAATATATTAGTTCTGATTCTGATAAATTTGATTTAAATGACATTAAAGAGTTAGATGGTATTTTAATTCCTGGTGGTTTTGGAGAACGTGGTATTGATGGTAAATTAGATGCTGTTGATTATGCAATAGAAAATAATATACCTATTTTTGGAATATGTTTAGGTATGCATTCAATGGTTATACAATTTGCAAGAAGAAATGGGTTTGAAAATGCAAATAGCTCGGAATTTGATGAAAGTAATCCTTATCCAGTTATTGATTTAATGGAAGAACAGAAAAAAGTTAAAAACATGGGGGGAACTATGCGTTTAGGTTCATATGATTGTAAACTAACTAAAGGAACTAAAACTTTCAATGCATATGGGGAAGACATGGTTTCTGAACGTCATAGACACAGATTTGAATTTAATAATGATTTTAAAAAGGATTTAGAAGAAAAAGGTCTTGTAATTGCAGGAACATCTCCTGATGAATTTTTAGTTGAAATTGTTGAACTTCCAGATCATCCTTGGTTTGTAGGTTGTCAATTCCATCCTGAATTTAAATCAAGACCAAACAGAGCTCATCCATTATTCATATCATTTATGGAAGCAAGTTTCAAAAATTCTAAAAATTAAAACTAATAATAGCTATTAATAACTACAATAGCTATTTAAAAAAATAATAGCTATTAATTAAAATAGCTATTAATAACTAATTTTAAGACTTAAATGTTGTATAAGTATCAATTATATTAACATTTAATGATTTAAAAATAAGAAATATATCTTTTCCTTTTTGTATATCTAAAGATTCAAAAGAGTTTCTTGTTAAAATGCCTTTTAAAATAACATCATCTACTTGACAATGTACTTGGACAATGGGTCCTGATTTTTTAGTTTCTATTACTTTTCCTTTAATTCTATTTCTTGCAGATGATTCGAAAGATTCATTAGAAAAGATTATATTTTCAGGCCTTATAGCTACTGTAACCTTTTCATTTGGATGGATTTTACTGCAAATATCTTCATCAGAACTATATAAATACAAATTTTTACTTATTTTAACTTTTGCACAACTAGTTGATGAATCTTCAATAATGCCTTCAAATACATTTTGAATTCCAACAAAATCAGCTACAAAATTATTTGTTGGTTTTGAAAAGACTTCACTAACAGTATTTATTTGATGAATTATACCATTTTCCATTACTCCTACTTTACTTGCAAGGTTCCAAATATCATTAAAATTATGTGTAACATGTATAAAAGTAGTATTAAATTTATTCCCTATTTCTTTTATTAAATTTGTTAATGTTTCTTGAGTGCTTACATCTAATGCACTAAAAGGTTCATCCATTAATATTATTTCAGGTTCCACGATTAATGCTCTTGCAAGAGCAATTCTTTGAGATTCCCCTCCACTAATTGTTTCAATAGATCTATTTAAAATATGTTCTATTTTCATTATAGATGAAATCTCTTTAATTTTTAAATCAATTTCTTCAGAAGGTATATTTTTGTTTTTAAGACCATAAGCAATATTATCATATACATTCATATTTGGAAATAAAACATGGTCTTGGTAAACTATACCAATATTCCTATCTTCCGGAAGTAAAGTAGTAATTTCTTCACCATTTAATTTAATTGATCCTTCTTTTTGATTATAGAAACCAATAATTGTTTCAAGAAGAACAGATTTTCCAGATCCTGTAGGTCCAATTAAAACTAAATATTCTCCTTTATTTATAGATAAATTTATGTTTTTTAATTTAAATTCACCTAAATCTACAGATAAATTTTTTATTTCTAAATACATTATATCATCTGGTTTCTATTATCATTTGTATATTTTTCCATTACAGCTATTGTAATAAATGAAATAATTACAAGTAAAATTCCTGCAGTTATAGACATATCAATATCTCCTGTCGATAAGTGCAAATACATTGAAACAGCTAAGGTTTCAGTTTTCATAAGTATTCCTCCACCTACAAAAAGGACTGCAGCAAATGTTCCAATACATCTAGACAATGTTATAATTATTGTTGCAAATAATCCTTCTTTTGAAAGAGGAAGAGTTATATTAAAAAAAGTATCAGTTTGTGAATATCCAAGACTCCTTGATACAAATTCATAACGAGTATCAATATAATTAAATGTAGAATACAAAGATTTTGTTGCATAAGGCAATGCTACAAAAAATTGAGCTATTATAATACCTGTACTATTAAAAACTAACTGTATTCCATAAAATTCTAGAATTGATCCTATTCCATAATTTCCTAAAAATAAAAGTAAAGCTATTCCAATAACAATTTCAGGAAAAGCCATAGGTAAATCAAGTATAATTTTAAAAAATCTTTTTAATGGAAAATCAAATCTAGAAAGTGTATATGCAAGAGGAATACAGCATAAAATTACAATAGTTGCTGAGACAAGAGCTGTTGATAATGTGAGTCCTATTGCAAATATCATCTGCTGTGAGAATAATGCATTTATAAATCCTTCAGGTGAAGGCACTAAAAACATACTGCCTATTGTTATAAAAAATATCAATGTTATAGTTACTGTTATTCCAATAAACAATAATTCAAATTTAGAACGCATATTATCAACTTATATTTATTTAATTTCAAATCCCCATTTTTCCCAAATATCTTTACCTTCATCTGAAATTATAAATTCTTGAAACTTTTCAGCTGATGATTGATCTTTTGCATATTGGGTAATACCAACAGGAATTGTACTTATACTATTATCTTTTTCTGGAATTTCAATTACATCAATTTTCCCTTTACTTTCTTCCCAAACAGTCATATCTTTCCATATTATAGTAGCATCAATTTCACCAGAAATCATGTAAGTTAATAGCTGATTTACAGTGGTAGTTGTTACAATAGGATTTACAGTTACATTATTTTTTGCTAAAAGCTTTTCAGAGGTTTTTCCAATTGCAGGTCCTTCTGGCTCTCCTAATCCTACTTTCACATCACTTCGTGATAAATCTTTCACTGAGGTAATGTTTTTAGGATTTCCTTTTTGTACAACAATAACTGGCACATTTTCTGTAATATTTTCTACAGTATCATTTTGCATGTATCCATTAGATATTGATTCATTCATGTACTTATATGCTGCAGGTAAGAATACATCACCTGTTTTTTGAGTTTCGAGTGTTGCAAATAACTCTCCACTTCCACCATATTTAACATTAACTTTAATATTTGGATATTTTTCATTAAATGCTTCTACTAATTCAGGGCAAACTTTACTAAAACCTGCTCCTGCAAGTACTTCAACTGTTCCTTCGTCATTTGAACCACTAAATGTTCCATTTAAGTA
>JAJDHW010000052.1 GCA_030266405.1 Methanobrevibacter sp. OttesenSCG-928-I08 | reverse complement strand
GAAATGCTAATGAGTTTAGAGGAAGGAGTTTACATTATATCTGTAATGAATTTTCTAAATCAGTTAAAAAGTCAAAAAATTATAATTATAAACCTCACATTTTAATAAGCATAGTAAATTTTAATTTTTGCAAAAAATCTAAATTCCATGAAAAATTTGATATATCATCATCAACAAATAATGAATGTAAATATCTTGATAATGATTTATTCAATTTTTATGTAATTGACCTTAAAAAATTCAAAAAGGTAAAAGAAAAAGATTTAAACAATGAATTAGTGCAATGGTGTATATTTTTATTAAAAAACGATTACTCAGAAAAATTTCAAGAGGTGTTAAATTTGAATGAAAAGATAAAAGAAGCACATATAAAAGTAGTTTCTGCTTTAAGTGAAGGGGAAGATGCAGATTTATATGATAGGGTAGCTATGAAACGTCAAGAAATTAAACATGAAATAAGGGATGCGAAAATAGAAGCTGAGAAAAAAGGTAGGGAAGAAGGAATAGAAAAAGGAATAGAAGAAGGAATAGAAAAAGGAAAGAAAGAAATAGCTATAAAACTTAAGAATAAAGGAAATTCATTAGAAGAAATTGCTGAAATTACAAATTTGCCTATAGAAACTATAAAAACATTATAATAAGAATTATGGGCTATTTTATTTATAAAAATTATTTTAAAATACTCTATTGTTAAAATTTAAATATATAATTAATTTAACAGGTAAATATATGGTAATTATAGTTGGTTCTGGTGCGGGAGGAGGATTATTAGCTATGGAATTTGCTTTAGCTAATATTCCAGTTACATTAATAGAAAAAGGCCCTTTTATCAAATCTGGAGATGCTTTTAAATATTATGATGAATCTGATGAGGGTGTTGATTTATTAAAAACATCTTGTCTTGGGGGTTCAACACTTGTATCTGCAGGAAATGGTGTTCGAACTTTAGAAACTGATCTTAAAGATTTAGGAATTGATTTATCTAAAGAATTTGATGAAATTGAAAAATTAATTAATATTCACGAATTAAATGATTCTCATCATGGAAAAGCATCTAAGTTATTTTTAAAAGCAGGAAAAAAACTAAATTTAAATCCTATTAAAATGCCTAAATTTATCGAAGAAGATAAATGTAATCAATGTGGGAATTGTGCATTTGGATGTCCACGTGATGCGAAATGGTCTTCTAAAGATTTTATTGAAATAGCTAAATATCATGGAGCAGAAATTTTAACAAATACTGAAGTTACAGATTTAATTATTGAAAATGAAATTGTTAAAGGAGTTAAAGCTCTTGATAAAGATGGAAATAATATTGATTTATTTTCTGATATTGTCATATTGTCTGCAGGAGCTATTTCTTCTGCTATTATTCTTCAAAAAGCAGGAATTCCTGCAGGTGAAAAACTATTTACAGATCCATTTGTTACTGTAGGAGGAGTTTTAAAAGATACTAATTTAGTTAAGGAAGTTCAAATGAATGCATTAATAAAAAAAGATAATTTTATTTTATCTCCTCATTATTCAACATTAATTCCTAAGGAACTTGAAAATGTTAATGAAAAAGATATTTTTAGTATTATGGTTAAAATTCCTGATGATGGTTTAGGTTATATTAAAAATAATAAAGTTGTTAAAATTAATTCTATTAATGATTCATGTTATATTAGTGAAGGTTCTACCACTGCAGGATTCATTTTAAGGGAAATAGGCGTTGACCCAAATACTATTGTGTCTACTCATTTAAGAAGTGCTCATCCAGGTGGAACTGCAGCTATTGGGGAAATTGTTAATAACCATTTAGAGACAAAAATAAAAGGATTGTTTGTTTGTGATGCTAGTGTACTTCCAAAATCTCCTGGTTCACCACCAATATTGACAATTCTAGCGCTTTCTAAAAAATTATCTAAATATCTTATAAAATAAAATTATTCGAATTGTTTATCAATTTCTTTTGCATCAATAATCTTATCACAGTAATGACATCTAACAATGACTGGAGACTTATTTATAATTTTAAATTTAGAAGTAATTGGTTCTTTGGAATTGTTAGTTATACATTTTGGATTGATACATTTTAGGATGGAGTTTATATTATTTTTTAAACTAATTTTATCTTTTTTAACTATTTCATAGTTTCTTATAATATTAATGGTAGATTCTGGAGCTATTAATGCAACCTGATCAAGTTCTTCAGAATCTAATTCTCTATTTTCAATTTTTAAAATATCTTTTCTCCCAATTTCACTTGATGAAACATTCATAGCTATAGTAATATTTTTATATGACTTATTTGGAAGATTTAATATTTTCATAACATGTAATGATTTGTTTAATCTAATATGATCAATTACAGTCCCATCTTTAATGGGTTTTATTTTTAAAGTAGGTTTGTTTTCAGAAGTCATTTTTTATTTGTAAATATATTTAAATCTAATAATTCCGCTATTGCTTCACTATCTTTTTGCAATTGTGTAGGTGTTTTATCTTTAGTTTTTAATGTAAATTCTTCAACTACACGAGCACCACGACCTTCTACCTTCTCACGCATTCTTTTGATTGTAGATGATCCTCCACTATTACTCATTGTTGCAAATAAGACAACATCTTTAGCTCTTAAATCACATCTATCAATAATTGTTAAAATTGCTGGTGAAGGATTTCCTGCCCATGTAGGAGTTCCAAAATAGATCATATCATAATCACTAATATCGACTCTTAATGGTTGTATTTTAGTTTTACTTTCCCTAAAAGCATCAAGTGAAGAAATTAATCTGTTTTTAATACCTTTTCTATTTTTTAAATCTTTTATCCTAATTATATCTGTATCTAATTTTTTTGAAATTGTTTTAGCTACTATATCAGTATGTCCTCCTGCTGAATAGTAGATAATCATTGTTTTCATCTTCAAACCTCTAGATTTATTTTAAATAACTTATAATAATCTTTATTTTTTATCATATATTAATTTTACAAATAAAAATTCTTTTTTAAAATTTAAGGATTTAAACCAATAAATTTTAATCCTTCATCTTCTGGGAATCCTTCCATAATATTCATATTATGTATAGCTTGTCCAGATGCGCCTTTTACTAAATTATCAATCGCTGATAATACAACAAGGCGTCCAGTATCATCTATTTCAAATCCACCAATATGAGCATAATTAGATCCACGAACAGATCTTAAATGAGGAATTTCATCTTTATCCATTATGTTAACAAAAATTTCATTTTTATAAAAATCTTGATAAATTTTTATTAATTCATCAGTTGTTAAATCTAAATTATCTTCTTTTAATAAGCTATGGCTAGTTGTTTGAATTCCACGTGTAACTGGAACAAGATGGGGAGTAAAAGAAACTTTAATTTCATCAAACCCTCCAAGTTCTTGCTGAATTTCTGCAGCATGCCTATGTTTAGTAATTTTATAAGGATTCACATTATCTGCAATATTCGGATAATGAGTTACTTCACTTGGACTAACTCCTGCACCACTAACCCCCGTTTTTGAATCTATAATTATTCTACTAACTAAATCTTTTTTAACTAATGGGTAAGAAGCTAAAATAGCTCCTGTTGGAAAGCATCCAGGATTTGCTATTAATTTAGCTTTTTTAATTTCTTCTTTATAAATTTCCGGAATCCCAAAAACACCTTTTAAATCAGATGTATGTTCCATCCCATACCATTTTTCATAAACTTTTGTATCTCTAAATCTATAATCTCCACTAAGGTCAATAACATTAAAATCAAGATTTATTAAATCAGGAACAATTTTCATTGATGCTCCATGTGGTGTTGCAGTAAAAACAAGATCAGCATCTAAATTTTCAGGATTTTTATCTTTAAAAACTAAGTTAGACTCTCTAATATTAGGATGAATTTTATGTACAGGAACATTATCATATTTTCTTGAGGTAATATCAGTTATTTCTACATGTGGGTGATTTAATAATAATCTAATTAATTCTCCACCAGTATAACCACTTGCTCCAATTATAGCTACTTTTGTCATTTTATCACCATTATTCACAGTTATCTAATATTTTTCCTTCAAAATCTGTGTTTTTAATTTTTTTAATTATCTTACAACTACTATCTAAATCTGCTTTATGATAGTCTTTAACTCGTTTAACTTGAGCTTTTAATCCTCTCTCATTAATAGCTTTTTGTAATTCTTCTACATTATGTGTCTGATCTGCCCCAATAGCTATTATATCTGGATTAATTTTTTCTACAATATCTAAAATGTGCTGATTTTCAATTCCTAAATAAGCTTCATCAACAACTTTCAACATTTTAATTAATTCTAATCGTTGATTTTCGTTAACAATAGGTACTCTTTTTCTTTTTCGAACTGTAGAATCTCTTGCAACTACAACTACTAGTTTGGAGTCTTTTCCACCTAATTCTTTAGACTTTTGAAGATAAATTCCATGTCCTGGATGTAGGATATCAAATGTTCCACTTGCCATTACTTTCATTATTAATCCTCTCTTTGATATTTAAGAGCTTCTTTTAAATCAATTTTATTTTTATAAAGTGCGGATCCAATTACAATTCCACTAACTCCAGTAGTACTTAAATCTTTAATGTCACTTATTGTTGTAATTCCACCAGAATATACAATTGGAATATCAACAGAATTAACTAAATTTACTACTGGATCTGTGTAAAATCCTCCAAGTAAACCTTCAACATCTACATTTGTAAATAAAATACTTCCTGCACCATTCTCCTTAAATTCATCAGATAATTCAACAGGTGTTTTATCAATTTTTTCACTCCAACCTTTAATAACTACTTTAGAGTCTTTACTATCTAAAGATATCATGATTCTATCAGATCCATATTCATCAGATAATTTTTTTATAGTTTCAGGGTTTTCAATTCCCATAGTTCCTATAATTATTCTTTCAATATCTAAATCTAGAAGAGTTTTTGCATAATCTATTGATCTTATACCTCCGCCTAATTGAATTGGGACAGAAAGTTCATTAATAATATTTTTGATAATGGGTAAACTATTATTACCATCAATTGTACCATCTAAATCTATTATATGGAGCATTTGTGCTCCTAGACTTTCCCAAGATGCAGCTACTTTTTCAGGATTGTCAATTACAACTTGTTCACTTCCAGGTTTTCCTTGAACTAGTTGGACACACTTTCCTCCTTTAATGTCAACTGCAGGCATGATTAACATTTTATTTTTTTCAAACATGAAACACCTTTAATATTATTTTCATTGTTAATTATATAATAATTTTTAAATTAGATAAAAATTTGTTTTTTTTATTTAATAAGTTTTCAATCATATAGATAATTTTAAAAATATTAAATAAGTAAATTATAATGAGGATTTTTAAATGAAGAGAACAGCTTTAAAAATTGGTTATATTGGGTCTAATTTCCATGGATTTCAAAGGCAACCTAACCTTCGAACTGTTGAAGAGGAATTAATATATCATTTGAAAAAATTAGGATATATTACAGACTTAAAAGAATCAAGATTTAGAATAGCTGGAAGAACAGATGCTGGAGTACATAGTCTTGGAAATGTAATTAGTTTTCAAAGTGAAAAAGAGGTTCTTGTTAATCAAATTAATAATAGTTTGCCTGATGATATACAAATTTTAGCTAAAGCTCCTGTTAGATTTGGTTTTAAACCAAGATATGCTAAAATGAGACATTACAGATATATTTTACTTCAAGAAAAATTAGATATTGATTTGCTTTATAAAGTAGCTAAAATGTTTGAAGGAACTCATGATTTTACTAATTTCACAAAAAGATATCAAAAAACCACTACTAGGACTATTGAAAAAATAAATATTCAGAAAATAGATATTCCTAATGAAAATAACAATAACTTGCCAGATTTAAATGCCACATATTCTCCTATTTTTGTTGATATTTATGGAGAAAGTTTTTTATGGAATATGGTTAGAAAAATGATGAGGGTTTTTGTGGATGTTAGTTTAAATAAATTATCATTAGGGGATGTTTATAAATTTTTAAACCCTAAAAAAGATGCTCCTCGAGAATATATTAAAGTTTTAGAACCTGAATTCCTTATTTTAATGGATATTGAATATGAAGGAATAAATTTTTTGTACTTATTACTTTAGGGAGATCTTTTGCAGCATGGGCTAAAATTCTTTCTTTCATTGCAAATCCTCCATCCTCTAATTTATCTGAATATTCATCTAATAATTCTAAAAATTTATCAATATCAATAAATCTAGTAATAGGAACAAGTTTATCGAATCCACTTTCATTTTCTTCAATGAAAACATAAGTAGCTATACCACAATGTTGATGGCAGTTTAATGTTACACTAGGTTCTTCTCCTTCTAATGCACCTAAAAACCTAGTTAAAGATTCAACAGCTGAAGGAGGGTAAAAATCTTCTACTTTAATATGACCAAAAGTCTGTTCTTCAACATCTTCAACAAAATCAGGAATAGTGATTCTTTGTTTTTCTACTTGATCTTGAGGAGTTCTTCCTGCAAATGAAACTGGTTGGAAATTAACTCCATAAACAATATCTCTATTATCAAATGCAAATTTAATAATATCCCCAACTTGTTTATCATTAACTCCTTTAACAAGTGTTGGAACAAGTACAATTCCAAGCTCAGCTTTTCTACAGTTTTCAATAGCTTTTAATTTTTGAGGAAGTAAATCCCTACCTCTACTTTTAATATATGGTTCTTTTGTTACACCATCAAAAGATAAATATACTGTATTTAATCCTGCTTCTTTTAATCTAATTGCTAAACTTTCATCAGTAGCTAATTTTAATCCATTAGTAGCTATTTGAGTATGTGTAAATCCTTCTTCTTTAGCAAGTTTAATTAGCTCTACAATATCTTTCCTAACTGTAGGTTCCCCACCAGCATATTGAATAGCAGGAGTAGGATTAGGTTTTAAATTACGTAAATTTCTAAGCATTTGTCTAATTTCTTCAAAACTAGGCTCATAAACCTTTTTAGACACTGCTGCATTTGCAAAACAAATAGGGCATTTTAAATTACACCTATTAGTAACATCTATAAGTCCAAGAACAGTTGAAGTATCATGATCTTCACATAAACCACATTGATTTGGACATGCTCCTTTTTTATTAATAGTTGGGTTTTCAATATGAGTAGTTGTTGGTTCGAATCTAGTTATATCATTGTAAAGTTTGGAATCAGCCCAGTAAGTATTATTAAACTCACCATGCTCACTACATTCTTTTTTAATCCAAACTTCGTCGTCTATCTCATAAACTTCTGCCTTTAGTGTTTTAAAACATACCGGACACAA
>JAJDHW010000051.1 GCA_030266405.1 Methanobrevibacter sp. OttesenSCG-928-I08 | reverse complement strand
AATAAAGAAAAAATAGAAACTGACGGAGATTATGCAATTTGCAGATGTGGGCAATCTAAAAACCAGCCTTTTTGTGATGGAAGTCATATATCTGCCAAATTTAATGGAACAGAAATAGCTAGCAAAAAAATTACTGACAAAGATATTCTTAAAGTTGAAACTGAAAAACTTGAACTTATAGACATTCCTGTCTTGTGTGATCATTCTAGATTTTGTACAAGAGCTGGAGGAATTAGAAAATTACTTAAAGAAAGTGATGATAATCCTAAATCTGAAGAAATAGCTAAAGATGAAGCTACTAAGTGTACATCTGGAAGATTAACAATAATAGATAAAAATACGGGTGAAACAACAGAACCTGACTTAAAAAAAGAAATTGTTATTCTTTATGATACTGGAAAGCAGACAGAAGCTTCTATGTGGGTTAAAGGAGGAATTAGTATTGAATCTGCTGATGGAACACCCTATGAAATTAGAAATCGTATGACTTTTTGTAGATGTGGTAAATCAGATAATAAACCTTTTTGTGATGGTACTCATTGGGCTGACGAAGAATTTCAAAATAAATTCAGAAAAAGATGGAATTTAGACTAATTAAATACAATTCATTTTATTCTTTTTTTTACTAAAAACTTAAATAAAAATTTAAAAATAGTATTTAAATTTTTCGATTCAATTTAAATAAAAATTGCTTTATATATACTTTTACCTAACTATTAAATGGTGATAAATATGAAGTTCGGTATAGAATTTGTTCCAAACGAACCAATCGATAAAATTGTTAAACTAGTAAAATTGGCAGAAGATGTAGGCTTTGAATATGCTTGGATCACTGACCATTATAACAATAAAAACGTATATGAAACTTTAGCATTAATTGCTGAAGCTACTGAAACTATTAAGTTAGGACCAGGAGTTACTAATCCATATGTAAGAAGCCCTGCAATTTCAGCATCTGCAATTGCAACCATTGATGAACTTTCCAATGGAAGAGCTACATTTGGTATTGGACCTGGAGATAAAGCTACTTTTGATGCATTAGGAATTCCATGGGAAAAACCTGTTAGTACTGTAAAACAGGCAATAGCTGATGTAAGAACTTTAACCGCAGGTGGAAAAACTGAAGGTGGAGCTCAATTAGGTGGAGTAAAAGCTGTACAAGAAGAAATTCCAATGTACATGGGTGCACAAGGACCTAAAATGTTAGAAACCGCTGGTGAAGTGGCTGATGGTGTTTTAATTAACGCATCAAACCCTAAAGATTACGAAGCTGCAATGCCTTTAATTTCCAAAGGAATTGATAATGCAGGTAAAAACCTCGCTGACTTTGATGTAGCTGCATATACTGCTACCTCAATTGGAGATGACACTGAAAAAGCAAAAGGCGCTGCTAAAATTGTTGTAGCATTTATTGTTGCAGGATCCCCTCCAGCTCTTATGGCAAGACACGGATTACCTGATGACCTCCCAGCTAAAATAGGAGATTGTCTTGGTAAAGGTGACTTCGGTGGAGCAATGGGTCTTGTTGATGACGCAGGATTAGAAGCATTCTCTGTATGCGGTACTCCTGACGATATTATACCTAAAGTAGAAGCTTTAGGAGAAATGGGTGTAACTCAATATGTTGCAGGATCACCTATTGGAAAAGACAAAGAAGTTTCAATTAAATTATTAGGAGAAGTTATTAAAAGTTTCTAAACTTCCTAATTTTTTCTTTTTTTTCTTTTTTTAAAATAAATTTAAATAATTGATGTTCTAATTTTATACTTATTACAATACTTAGCTACTTTTTTATAAATAGAATTTTGATAATTATTTGATGGATAATCTTTATTAACGAGTAATCTATCATTCCAAAACAGCTTTTTTGTATCTTCTAGATATTCTGGGAAATAATTTTCAATAGCTTTATAATATTTTATTCTTGAAGAATTTTCATTATTACCAAAAAGGCTTAAAGAACCAGGAAGTATATATTGACAATTATATTGGGAAAATTTAGATATTGCTTTATCAAGTTCTACATCATTATCCCCAATATATGGTAAAATTGGCATAAAAGCTACACCAACAGTGAAATATTTAGATAATTCTTTTATTGTTTCTAATCTTTTACTTGGTAGAGGTGCATTAGGTTCCATTATTTTAGCAATTTCATCATCAATTGTTGAAAATGAAAATGAGATAATTACTTTAGATTTTAATTTATTTTCTAAATCTTCAGGTAAAATAGCTTCATTATTTATTTTTTCTAAAATATCTATATCTCTTAATATTAAGTCTGATTTTGTTATAATATGAACTGGAAATTTAAATCTTAAGAAAGTTTTTAAAATATCTCTTGTAAGGTTTAAATCTTTTTCAATAGGCATGTATGGATCTGATGATGATCCTAAGTTTAAAAGAGCTCTTTCTTTATTTGTAAATTTTGTTTTTAAAGACCTATATACTAAATCATGTGCATTAGACTTAACGTAAAATGATTCTGTGTCTTTTGCATATTTACTTCCATTAATATAACAATAAATACAGTTAAAAGAACATCCGAAATAAGGATTTAAAGTATAATCTTCTAAAAATAGATTGTTTCTTTTTCCTTTTCTTTTATTGAAAATAGATTTTACTTCTTTTTGTTTAAATCCATGTTTTTTATAAATATCAGAAGTATTAAAAAATAAATTTTCGATTATATCACCTAATTGATAGAAGTTTTATATAATGTAATTAATATAATTCACTAATAATTAGAAGTTTTAAAGGTATACATATGGAAATAGAAAATTTAACAAAAGAAATTAGAGATTATGCATTTGATAAAGCTAAAAAAAAGACTCCTGAACAGGTAGCTACTAGTTGGTATAATGAGGACCTTAAATATAGTGGTGTTGGGAAAACTTTATTTATGATTCTTCCAACACCAGGTTGTTCTTGGGCATTAGGTGATAGTGGAGGATGCTCAATGTGTAGTTATGTATCTGATTGTACACTTGAACCTATTGAATCTAATCTTATTGTTGATATATTTAAAGAACAATTATCAAAATACCCCTTAGATGAAGTTTATGAAGATGGAGAGAAAATAGCTATTAAACTTTTTGCATCAGGAAGTTTTTTAAATCCTCATGAATTACCTATTAAAGCAAGAGATGAAATTTTAAAAATATTAAGTGAAATGGATGTTATTGATGAAATAGTTGTTGAATCTCGTCCAGAATATGTTAAAGAAGATGTATTAGAAGATATATTTTCAATTATTGGAGATAAATTATTTGAAATATCTATTGGTCTTGAAACATCTAATGATGATACTAGACTTAATAAAATAAATAAAGGATTTACATTAAAAGATTTTGAAGAAAGTATTTCTATAATTTCAAAATTAAAAAATAAGCATAATATAAAATCCAAAGCATATGTCTTTGTTAAACCTATTTTATTAAATGAAAAAGAAGCTATTGAAGAAGCTATTGAAACTGCATTATATTGTGAAAAAATAGGAGTTGATAGATTATCTTTCTGTCCTGCAACAATTCATGGTGCAACATTAATTGAAAGACTTTGGAGAAGAGGATCTTATGAACCTCCATGGATTTGGAGTACAATTGAAATAATTAACACTGTTCGCCAAAATATCAATATTCCTACTTTATTAGACACATCAGGATTTGGTTCAAGAAGAGGACCTTATAATTGTAAAAAGTGTAATAAAGAATTAAAACATTTAATCATTGAATCAAATTTAAAACAAAATATTATTGATTTTGATTGTGAATGTAAAGCTAATTGGGAAGCAGATGTGAATCATTCAAATATGAATTACTCTAAAACTTTTACTAAACATATCCCTTTGTATTAAACATGGAAAAATAATATATACTCTAATAATTATATTAATATAATATAAATTTAATTTTATATATTGGAGAAAATAATTATGAAAAACGAAATTATCAGCATAATAGGTATTATCTTAGGGTTAATCATAATTGCATTTCCTATGCTTGGAGTAATCGGAGCAGGCGCAATTGTTGGATTATCCATACTATTAATGGGAATATATTTCCTTGTAGTAGGTATTAATGTAATTGATTATAACAAGTCAGGCGGTATTTTAAATACGATTTTAGGAATTATAATGATTATATTAAGTTTAGGTCTTATTTTCAGCCCAGACTTATTTGCATTTTTAGCTGCAATAACAATATATCTTGCAGGAATATTTTTAATCATAGCCGGAGTTATGACCTTAGTAACTAGTCGCCAAAGCCAATATGGATTTTGGGTTGGAATTATTGGAATTGTTTTAGGTGTAATATACATTATAATAGGAAGCTATATCAATGATCCATTTATACTTGGTTGTTTAATTGGTATTTGGTTAGTTGTTAGTGGTATTTTTAATTTATTAGATAGATAATCTATCTCTTTTTTTCTTTTTTTGTGAAATAATGATAGGAATTAGTGCTGATTTTGATCCTGTTCATAAAGGCCATGTTAAATTAATAGAAAAAGGCCGAGAAATTAGTGAAGAAACAGGAGATGAAGTTGCAGTATATTTAAATAAAGGATATAGTGCAAATCATGGGCCTTTTTTTACAAATTATGAAGCTCGTCGTGAAATGGCTTTAAAAGCTGGAGCAGATAAAGTAGTCCCTATTGAAGGATTACATCATAGACTTACATTATCTTATAGTGTCCCAATAAGAATAGCTAGAATGATTGAAGATGGTGTTGTTGATTATGTTGATGCTGCAAATGTTTCACCTAAATCAATTCAAAAACATGCAGATAAATTTGTAAAACAAGGAATATTTGTTGGAATTCCACGAAACCTTCCTAACCGTAATGTAATTAGATGGTTTGCTGTTAATGAATTCTTATATAAGAAATATAATAAAAATATGAACTTCCATATAATTCCTGAACTTGAAAATAATGGAAAAATTTCAGGTCGAGAAATTAGAAGATCTATTTTAGAAAATAATATGGTAATTCCTGATAAGACTAAAGAACTTCTTCCAAAATCTACTGTTAAAATTTTAGAGCGCGAAATAAAAAATAATAATATTCTGAATGTTAGAAATTGGAAAGATATTCAAAAAAGAATGAATACTTATTCCAGAGGAAAACTTGAAAAAATAGCTTATTTAAGTGGAAACGCTATTAATGAAATTGTAAAAGGAAGAGTTTATAGAGATGATGAATCTATTTGGGCAACATTTAGAAGATCAGGATATGGTCCTGTATTAACACGTTTAGCTATTAGTTCTATTGAAGAAGAAGTTTCAAAAAAGGAAGTTATGGAATTAATGAGATATTATGAATCTAAAGGAGTTATTCCTCCAGAACAAACCATAGATAAAGTTATTGAAAGATCATGGTATGTTGCATCAGAAGGAGAAAAAGGATATTCTGCATCTGAAGCTAATGATACATTTAAATCTCAAAAAATTAATATGCCTGATGTTCCTTTAACATTATATGCTGGTTTAAATTTAACAAAATTTGAAACTAAAATGATGAAAGATAATTTAGATGGCGAACTTTATATTGATAAAGATGGAATGATAGCTATTGAAATTCGTACAAAAGGGAAAAAAATTAAAACAAAACTAAGACTTCCTGCAAAAGAAGTAACTTACCTAAGATATATTATGGATTCTCATTTTATCCCGCTTGAAGCTAAAATTAAAGAAGATAAAAAAGGATATAAAGTTAAAATAAATATAATAAATAATTAAATTTTTTTAAATTTTTCTTTTGTAGCTTTTGTCATTGTTGTATCTGCATTTTTAAATGTATTTAACACTTCATCAATTTCTTCTGTTTTTCTTTTAGAATTTTTATAAGTACTTAGAATTCTTGATTTTGATTTATCTTTAAAATCTTCACCTTCTGTTAAAGATAATGTATCAAAAAATTCATCTTCTAAATTCAGACTTTTTGCAAAATCTATTGATTCTATTAAAATAGCTGAGAGAGATTTAGTATATGAACTTCTAAGCATTTTTAAAATACTTACATCACCAGGATTTTGACTAATAATTTTAATATTTAAATCTGTATTATTTAAAAACTCTAATTCATTTACTTTTTCACCAGATAAAAATAATATAGGATTTGAAACATCTATCTTTCCAATAATAGCCCCATCAATAAAGTTATTTTCCTTAAAATGACTGTTTATATTTTTTGTAGTTTCAATTGAAATATTATTTAAATCTAAAAATAAGCCATCAACATATGGAGCATATTTTTTAGAAATATTTTCAGCTTGATGAGGACTTGTAGCAGATATTATTATATCAGAATAGGAAACTACATTTTTAAAAGAATCTAAAACATCAATTCCTGATTCAATTATTCTATTAATTGTTTTATCAGATCTTCCTTCAATTGATGTAACTGTATCAATATTATATTTACTTAAAATTGAGTTTAATTTAGAATTAACTTTTCCAAATCCTATAAATCCTATAATCATGGTAACTCCTAATTTTTAATAATAATCATATCTTGTAAATTAATATTTAAGTCTTTAGCTATTGCACTACATTTTGCACAAAGTAAGAAATAAACATCTTTACCATCTAAGTTTGTTTCAGTTAATCCTTCATAATTTCCAAGGCCTTTTGATATAATAAAATCAGAATTATCGAAAATTTCTTTAAATTTTTGTGAAATCTCTGTATAAACAACTCCCACTGTATCAGTGCCAATTGAAACTATTTCTCCAAAATCATCTAATCCAATGGCTAATGCATCTTCCATACATGCATCATTAAGAATTGGTTTTTCTTTAACAGCTATTGTAATTTTTATATCATATTCTTTAATTTTTTTTAAAAATAACTTATCAAATACGATTTCTCCAACATTATCAACTAAATATAATAGGTTTTTATGTTTTTTTAAATCACTTTCTAAGTTTGGAGTATTGTTAATAGCTAGTTTTTTATCAAAACTATCAATTATAAACTTTTCAATATCAGTCCCTAATTCAAAAGCCCCAAAATCTAATAAATTACCAATAATAGCTATTTTTACATAATTTTCTAAAGAATCATCTTTTTTTAATAAATCTTTAACCATAGGCAGATATTTTAATGCTAATTCATTGCCATTTATTTTTTCATCAATATATGGATCATAACATCCTGTTTTTTCTTTAATCATTTTATGAATTTTTGAACCAGTTCCATTTGAAGAAGCATTTTCATTGTAATTTTCAGCTAAAAAAAGAAAAACTTCTTTCATTAATTGAATTTTTAGCTCTTCATCATCAGAAGATAAGTCCATAGCTTCACGAGCTTGTCTTAGAAAACATGGCCCACATTCATAGTAAACTTTCAAACTAACCACCATAAATTATTTGAATTAATTGTACTTCATCACCATTATTTATTACAGTATCTTCTACAACTAATTCTTTATTTATTTTAGCTACAATTGTTTGAGAAGAAAGTTTTAAATCAT
>JAJDHW010000050.1 GCA_030266405.1 Methanobrevibacter sp. OttesenSCG-928-I08 | reverse complement strand
CTTTAATAATCTTTTTATAAAATTTAGAAATATATTATTTAATAAATTCAGTATTTTAAGCTTTGTTTTAATTATATTTATTTTATATTTCTTTTTTGGATTTGAAATTACACTAGCATTTTTTATTTTAATAAGCATGATGTTTTTCTTAGGTATTTATTATCCAAATATGGGAGAAAATAAAAAATATGAAGATATAACTCAAGAGCTACCTTATGCACTTAGACACATGGCAACAGATCTTAAATCAGGAAAAGGATTACATGATACATTACTTACAATTTCAAAAACAGATTATGGGTCGCTATCTCAGGAATTTAAAAGAGTACTAGAAGAGATAAAATATGGAGAATCAACAGAATCAGCACTTTTTAATATGTCTAAAAGAGTAAAATCTAAAGGATTATCACGAGCTATTCAACAAATTATAGCTACATTACATATTGGTGGAAATTTAGCTACAAGTTTAAATATTATTGCAGAAGATATTTCATTTGATATGCAGATTCAATTAAAAGAATATTCTCAAAAATTAAATGGTTTTATTTTAATTTATACATTTCTAGCTATTTTAGCACCTGTAATTCTTCTAATAATGATTATGGCCGCATCTACTGTAATGGGAGATATAATTCCATCTGAAGTCTTATTGATTTTATATATCTTCTTTTTCCCAATGATTGTTATATTTATGGGAATTTTTATAAAACGGCTTGAACCATCAATTTAAAATAGAAACTTCAGAATTAACTTTGGAATTTACATTTAAACTAGAAATATTTTTAATCATATGCACGGTTTTAAGCTCATTATTTGTATCTAGAGTAACTTCATAATTTAATGACTTCCAAAAATCTAGAGCTCCCTTAACATTCTTATGTGTATGTAAATATATTTCTTTATAATTTTTTTCTTTTGCAAATTCTTCTACAATATTTACAAGCTTGGTCCCAATACCATATCTTCTATATTTTTTATTAACAAATAATCTCCAAATACTAGATGTAAAATCTTTAGAATAAACATTCTCAAACTCTTCAAAGTTCTTATCATATTCTCTAATAGCTATTGTACCAATAATTTCATTATTTTCTAATTTTAAAGCTATAAATAAATTATTTCTTGAAGGATCTTTGTAATAATTTTTTAAATTAACTATATCTTGATGATATTCAGGTATATAACCATAACCATATTCATTTTTAATATTTTCAAATAAAAAGTCTTGAATTAATTTTATATCTTCACAATATTCTTTTAAACTTATTATTTTTATCTTCATAATTTAGCCTTTTTAAGATAGAAAGTAATACTTTTTTCAAAATCATTTAAATACTAGTATTACTTTTTAGAATTATTTAAATTGAGTATTACTTTTTATAGGTATTTTAAAGGAATAGTAATACTTTATTACTTATTTAATTCTATTTAATATTATTAATTATTAAAATACTATTTATAACTTACTATTTAATATTTTAAAAGTTTATTTACTAGAATATACAAAATAGTAAATATTCATGATTTGGTGAAAAAATGAGTTGTTACAAATATTGGGGTAAAATTGAAGAAATAGCTAATGCTCTAGAATCTTTTGGTGATTTAGATAAAAATGGATATTCAGAATTAGATGATGTAAATATTAATGATATTATTAAATTATTAGATGAAGTTGAAATAATAGCTCATGATAAACAAATTGATTTTGATTCTGCAAAGCATATTTTAGATGATAAAAAAATGAATAAAGCATTAAATCTTATTAGAAAATTTTATGTTTATATTGGTGCAAGACTTGAAACAGAAAATGCTTTAAAAATTTTAGAATCTGATAATCCAAAAGAAACTTTAGATTCATTTCATTTTTATGACAGATATATTGGACTTATTGAAAATGAAAGTCAACTAGTAAAGTTTAATAATGAAAAAACATTTGTATTTATTGGAAGTGGACCTTTACCTTTAACTTTAATTATGTTTAATAAAATTTTTGGATGTAAATGTATTGGAATAGAATTAGAAGAAGAAATAGCTATATTATCTAGAAATGTATTAAAAAAATTAGGATTAGATAATGATATTCAAATAATTGTAGGGGATGAAAATTCAATTAAAGATTTAGATTATGATATTTTAATGGTTGCAGCACTTGCAGAACCTAAAGAGAGAGTGTTTGCAAATATTTGGGAATTTGTAGATGAGAAGACTCCAGTTTTATATAGGACTTACACAGGTATGAGAGCTATTTTATATTCTCCTGTAACTGAAAAAGATACAAGAGGATTTCACAAAGAAGTTATGGTGTTACCTACAGGAAATACAAACAATACATCTGTTTTAATAAGAAAAATTAAATGAAATTAATTGGATTGATTAATTTCATCAAAACTTCATTATAATTCTTTTAAATTGGATTGATTAATTTCATCAAAATATATAACATCATCACAAATTCTTTCAACTAAAGCTTTATCATGACTTACAACAAGCAACCCAATATTTCTATCTTTAGCTATTTTTGTTACTAAATCCCAAATTTGAACTTGAGTTACAGCATCTAACATTGTTGTAATTTCATCACATATTAAAAACTTAGTTTTTGGAGATAATGCTCTTAAAACTGAAAATCTTTGAAGTTCTCCTCCTGAAAGTTCATTTGGCCAACGATTTAACCATGATTTTTGAATTCCAAACTCTTCAATAAGTTCAGAATCAACATCCCAAGATTCGAATAAAATATCTTTCATTTTCCATTTAGGGTTCATTGTTAATTCAGGATGTTGAAAAATCAATTGTATAGGATTAAATTTATTTTTAGCATTGTTTTCAATCCCATCTATTGTAATTTTCCCTTCACTTTTATTATATCCTGATAATATTTTACATAGTGTTGATTTTCCACAACCACTATCTCCTACAATTCCTTTAATTTCATTACTTTTTAGAGAAATATTTAAATCTTTTATAATATATTCTTTTGAAGAAGGATATTTAAAACTTATATTTTCACCTTGTAATTTCATTTTAAACACCTGCTTCTTTAGAAGAATCTTTTTCTTCAATATAATCTAGTTTTTCACTATAATTTAACTCTTCAAATGAACCTATTTCATCTGTATGATGTAATTCATCAGAAGATTCTTCTTTAATAGCTACATTATTATTTTTAAACTCATTTGCCCTATAACATCTAACTTTTTTATCTGAAATTTCTGTTAATATAGGTAGATTATTACTACATTTTTCTGTTGGATTATCACATCTTTCAAAATAAGGACAACCTGGAGGTAATTCTCCATGTAATGGTTGATGTCCTGTAGTTAATTTAAAATCTGTTTGAGGTAATGCATTATATAATGCTTTTGTATAAGGATGAATTAAATTTTCACCATTTCCACTAAAATCTTCTACATTAGCTATTTCAATAACATATCCTGCATAAAAAATAGCTATTTTATCAGCAACACTTAATGCTGCATCAATGTCATGTGTTATAAGTAATACTCCAACATTATCTTGAGCCATTTGTCTTAAATGATTTAATGTTTCTTCAACAGATTTTTCATCTAATCCTGGTGTTGGTTCATCAGCTATAACAAGTTTAGGATTTGAAATAAGTGCAGTTGATACAAGTACTCTTCTAGCCATACCTCCTGATAATTGGAATGGATACATATCATCTACTTCTTTACTTAATCCATATTTTTCAAATATTTCTCGTTGTTTTAATAGCTTACTTTTTTTATCCTCTTCATTTTCACATTCTCCAATTACTTGATTAGAAACTTTCATTAAAGGATCTAAATAATTAACAGATTGGGGAATTAAAGCTATTTCATCTCCTCTAATTTTTTCTTTTCTTTTTTGATTTAAATCTTTACCAAGATAAGTCATTTTTCCACTTAGACTTGCATTACTTGGTAGTATTCCAAGAATACTATGGGCAAGTAAGCTTTTTCCTGATCCACTAGAACCAAGAACAGCTACAATTTCACCACTTGAAATATCTAAGGTTAAATCACTTATAACTTTTAGATTGCTTTGTCTTAAACCAGCACTATATTGGAGAAATGAAATTGATATATTTGAAACTTCTAATAATTTTTCTTGCATTTTTATCACCTTATTCATGTGCATTTGTTGGATCTAAAATCTTTTGTAAATTATCTCCTATTAAATCAAATAATAAAACTATTATTAATAATGAAAGTCCAGGGAAGAAAGCTAACCACCAAGATCCTGTAGCTAAATATTTCATAGATTCAGATAAAATAACTCCAATTGCAGGTTCATGAGGTGAAAGTCCAAAGCCTAAAAATGTTACACTAGCTTCATGCATTATAGCATGAGGGAATATTAATATTGTACCTATTACAATTTGTGTTAATATTAAAGGTAGGAGATGTTTTCTTGCAATCCATAATTTTGATTTTCCAAGATTTTTAGATAATTTAACATATTCTGAAGTGTTAATTTGTTTTATTTCTGCTCTTAAAACTCTTGCAAGAGAAGTCCAATGTGTAAGACCTACTCCAACTATTACACCAAATGCTCCTCCTCCTAGGCATATGGAAATTAATATTATTAAAAGTAAATGGGGAATTGATGAAAATAAATCTATCAACCAGTTTACAAAAAGATCTATGTACTTATTCATACTAGATAAAAGACCTAAAACAACTGCAATTATTGTACTAATTATTGAAGCAAAAGCACCAACTTGAATACTTAATCCTAAACCTTTCATAGTTCTAGTAAACATATCTCTTCCCATCCAATCAGTACCAAATAAATGTTCTAATGAAGGACCCATATTTCTAAGTGGGAAATTAGTTGTTATAGAACTTGTATCAATAAAAAAGCTATTAATTACAATAGCTAAGAGTAATAATGCAGTAAGTGAAATAATTAATAAAGTTTTTGTTCTTAGATTCATTTTTTTAAAGGCAAATCTTTTATATTTTTCACTGTTCATATGATTCACCTTCTTTTATTCTAGGATCTACAAATTTATAAATTAAATCAGCTATTGCATTTCCACAAAATACAAATATTGTACTAAATAGTACAATTCCTAAAAGTAATGGAACATCACTTTTAAGTCCTGCAGCTACTGCAGCTTGACCAATTCCAGGATATGAAAATACTTGTTCTACTAGTACAGCTCCACCAAAAAGTTCACTGAATGATAAAAATTGTAAAGTTATAGCAGGAAGAAGAATGTTTCTAATTCCATGTCTTTTAATAAGATTCCATCCACTTTCACCTCTTGATTTTGCAAATACTACAAAATCACTAGATAATACATTAATTAATTTATCTCTTGTAAACATAGCTATTTGTGCAACACCTAATAGGCTTAAAGTTATTGCAGGTAAAATTAATCTAACTAACCATTCCCAAATTGTTACATCAGCTGCTAATTTTCCAACTGGAACTCCTAAACCTGTAGGAAACCATCCAAGATAAACTGAAAATACCATTAAAAATAATAAAGCTATCCAAAATGTAGGGGCTGCAAGTAAAATATAACAATATCCTTTTACAGTTTTATCAATCCAAGTTCCCCTATACATTCCAGCTAAAGTTCCAAGTGTAAATCCTAAAACTCCTGAAATTACCCAAGAAGTAAACATTAAAGTTAATGATGCTGTAAACCTTTCAGATATAACATCTACTACAGGAGTTCTATAAATTAAAGAAGTTCCTAAATCACCTTGTAATATATTCCCTACCCAATTAGTGATTTTTGAAATAAGTGGTTCATTAACTCCCCAATAAGCTTGTAATTTAGCTATTTGTTCTGCACTAACTGCCATCTCTCCAATATATGCTCTAACTGGATCAATAGGTGATAAATCAATTAATAAAAAACTTATAATTGACACAGCAATAATTAATATTACTAATCTTATAAATTTATAAGTTAAAAATTTTCCTAAAGTTTTATAATTCATTAAATCACATCATTGAGTAGGATTTACTCGTTTCCATTCATATATATTGGAAAACATATCTCCACCTGAATTTTTTGTAGGATTTCCCATATCTATAGTATTATCTACCATATAAAGATAATCTGAAGTAATAATCCAAAGCCATGGTGCATCTCCTGCAGGTCCAAATCCTGTTGTTCCATCATATGCTGCATTTTTCCATAATTCTAATGATGAACTTTCATCTGAACTTTTAAGAGCTTCATCTAAATAATTATCAACTACTGAATTATTATACAAACCTGGATTCATATAGCTATCATCAGCTTCTTTACTATGATATTGTAAATAAATAGATTGGAATGGGTCTATAGAAGATTGTTGGAATAAAACCGCAGAACTATACTGATTTTTATATATTTCATCCCAATCAGTACCAACTAATTCAATTTCAATACCTATTTCTTTACTTTGTTCTGCAATAACTGTTGATAATGCTTGTCTTGTTTGATCACTTGAAGAATAATACAATTTAAATGATGCTTTTGTTCCATTTTTTTCTACAATTCCATCACCATCTGTGTCTTTCCAACCACCTTCTTCGAGTATTTTTTTAGCTTCTTCAATATCAGAATCATTAATTCTAGCTTCTGGATTACCATAATCTCTTTGATCTACACCAGTTTGTTCAGTATCTCCATATCCATAATACACATCATTTAGAATCTGGCTACGATTTATTCCTGTATTTAATGCTTTTCTGATATGAATATCTCCTGTAACATTATTTCCAATAGGATCTCCATCTTCAGTTTTTAAACCAGTATCATTTTGAATAGGAAGTGAAACACCTTGAGCTCTTCCTGCAGATAAATTAACTAATTTATATCCATCTACTTCTTGAGTAACTTGAGTTATGTCTATTTGAGCAATATCTACATCTTTAGATTTAACTGCTGCTAAAGTGGAATCTCCTTCTAAAAATAGCATTGTTATTTTTTTAAAGAATGGTTTTTTACCATAATAATTATCATTAAGTTCAAAAATAGCTTGTTGTCCTTTATCCCATTGTACTAATTTATATGGTCCTGAACCTATTGGATTTTCACCATATGTTTTATTATCATAACCATTTTCTTTTACAATTCCAACATATCTTAATTTCCATATAAAAGTAGATTGTGCTTCTTTAAGGTCAAATTTAACAGTTGTATTATTTACAACTGTTGCTTTTTCTAAATTACTCATATCTAATTCTGAATTACTATTTTTAGCCTGATTAAATGTAAAAGCAACGTCTTTTGCGGTTAATGAAGTATTATCTGAAAACTTAACATCACTTCTTATGTTAACTGTCCAAGTTTTACCATCTTCACTTATTGTGTAATCTGTTGCTAAATCATTTATTATTGTTCCATTTTCATCAGATTTAAATAATGTACTTTGTATTAATGGTTCAAAATTAACATGTCCACAACCCCAGCCATGAAGCGGATTAAACCCTCCTTCAGGTTCTCCTGTATGACTACTTGCAGTGACTACTAATTCATCATAGTTTCTCTCAACTGATGATCCTCCTAAAAATACTGCAGCACCAATTA
>JAJDHW010000005.1 GCA_030266405.1 Methanobrevibacter sp. OttesenSCG-928-I08 | reverse complement strand
ATATTCAGTATTATAATCTTCAGAAAAAATTGTAATAGCTAATTTTTTATTTGTAAAGAATTTTTCATGCTTTATTTTATTTTTTAAAAAGTTTTTAAAAAGAACATCATTCCATTTATTTTTAAATCTCATAATATTTTTAAAATTAATTTTTTCAGCTTTCTCATCTTTTAAACGAGTTGCAGATTCATGGTGAAAAAGCATTGCTGAAGCACAATAAATAGATTTGTAATTATTAATAAACAACTTAAAAGCAAAATCAATATCTTCATACCCATAAAAATAATCTTCATCTAACCCATCTAATTCAAAATATATTTTTTTAGGAATTAATAATGCTGCAGCAGTGTTTGATATACATTCTTTTGTTTCATTAACTTTTTTATCAAAAATTTGATTAAAAAACATGTTTTCATGATATGGTGAATAAACATATGGATTATTAGCTTCATGAAATTTTACACCAGCATGTTGAATAGAAAAAGATTTTACCTTATGTTTTCTATTATATTCATATGGAAATACAAGTTTTGCACCAACAGCACCAACATTTTTATTAGATAACATTGTACCCATCATTTCATTTAACCATCCATAAGTAGGTTCAATATCATTATTTAAAAGTAATAAATAGTCACCATTAGCTATTTTAGCTGCATCATTATTTCCTTTTGAAAATGAAACATTTTCTTTATTTTCAATGATTGTTATAGGTAATATCTTAGATAATCCTTTTAAAACATCTATTGAGTCATCTGAAGAATCATTATCCACTACAATAATTTCATAGTGATTATAATGAGCTTTAACATCGAAATCTTTAAACAATCTTTTTAAATGTTTTGAACCATTTCTATTTAGAACAATTATTGAAACAAGTGGTTCTTCTTTGAATGTGTAATTATGTAAAAATAAGGAATTAGTTTGTATTAATCTTTCTTTTACTGTTTTAACAGGGCTATTTGTAAAAATATGCCCTTTTGAATTTTCTAATACGTAATGAACTAAAGGATTTATTTTAATTTTAGGATTTTCTTCCATATAAGAATGAATATTGAAAAAAGGACCAGGATATTTTCCTTCCTCACAACCATAAAACAGAAAATGTTCTAATGGATCCATTCCAGATTTTTCAACATTAGGATAATTTTTTAAATAAAAAGCTTTATCGAAAAGACCTAATTTTAGAATTTTATCATATGTTTTATAATATTCATATGCCCTTTTAAAATTAAATTTTGATCTTATTAAAAATTTTAAGAATAAAGCTCTTTCCATGCTCACACCAATTAATAATTAAAAAGTTTATTTCTAACTAATTTATTAATTTCTTTAACTAATTGTTCTATTTTAATGTTTTTATTATTAATATCTATATCTTTTTTATCAAATAAATAATTAATTTCATCGTTATTTAAGAAATAAAGAGTAAAATCAATTTCAAGGAATGATAAATCTTTTAAATTATTATTTAATACAAAATAGGGACTTATATTTGAAAAATAATAATACTCATCTATTATTTCATAAGAATTAGCTTCATAAACCATGTCCCCAATATCAGTTTTAACACTATTTATTTTGCATTTAATGAATGATTGTTTAATTGGATCAAATCGTAATCGTTTAATATTTTTAAAATCATTTAAATCAATTTTAAATTTGTTTTCAAAGTCTAATTGATAATCAATAACTATTTTTTCATCTTCATTGAAGTCATTACCTGTATCAACATATAAATAAGCTTTTGAACTTAAATATTTTAAATTATCAAAATATTTATATTTTGCAAGCAAAAAGTCATTATCATATTTAGAAGAGTTTAAAATTAAATCATTATAGGATACCTGTTCAGGAAATAGTTTCTTAAGAGTAATCATATCTTCTTTTGAAAATTTATCTAAAAAGGGCCTTATTTTATTTAAGATTTCATTTTCCTCATTATTAAATGAAATCTTATCAACAAGCCAGAATAAAATATCTTGAGTGAATTTTAAATTTAATAATCTTAAAAGATTAGAATATGCAGGATATTTATTTTCTAAAGAAAAAAGAGATATTATTTCATCAGCTAAATCTATACAATTTTTTAAAGTTATATTTGTTGTAATTGATGGTCCACCTTCATTTTTCCTGTAAAAATAATTAACATTTGAATTTAAATAAATTTTACTAGCATCAAATAATGAATTAATAATAACATGATTGTCTTCATAGAGTTTATTTGGAAAAACTAAATTTTCAAAGAGTTTTTTTGAAAAAATTTTATTCCAAGCAGATGTTGAGAAAATAAGTTGAGGGATATCATTTAAATCATTAATAATCATGTCATTATCAATATTAAATTGATGTATATCATGACTCAAGTTTTTTGATACATCTGAGAAAATTTGTGAATTAAAAACTAATAAATCGCAATTATTTTTCTTCATTTTATTTAAAGAGTCCTTATACGCATTTAATGATATATAATCATCACTATCTAAAAAAGTGACAAAGTTTGTACTAACATGTTTTAACCCAGTATTACGTGCTTCGCCTAATCCTTTATTTTTATCGTGTTTAATCACTTTAAACGAAGAATATTTATTTGAATATTCATTTACTATATCCATACTATTGTCTAATGTGCAATCATTGATAATTATAACTTCTATGTTTTTTATTCCGAGTGTTTGATTTACAACTGAATCTAAACACTGTTTAATATATTTTTCAGAATTATACACAGGTATTATAACACTAATTTTATATGACATGTCAATATTCCTTATTTTTTAAAAGTATTCCTTATTTTTTTAAATAAATTATTGTTAATTTGATTTTTTAATTTATTATTTTCCTCTAATAGTCTTTCATTTTCTTTTTGAAGCTCATTAGATAATGTTTCAAAGTGAATTGATGTGAATTCATTGCAAATAAGTTTATAATTTAAATTAAACTCTGTTCCATTATTAGAATTATGAATACTTAAATAAAAAGCCCTATCCTCAAAATGCCACTTTTTAAGTTCTTCTTCATCCACTTCATTTAAGTTAAAGTCATAATAATTTTTTTTAATTAACTCAAAAAAATCATTTCTAAATTTTTCATTTAATCTAATGTATACAAATTTAATATTAACAATTAAATACATTAAAATATCTTGTTTTAACTCTTCAAAAAGATTTTTTTCTTTCATTAAATTTAAAAATATTGTTAAAATTTTGAATATACCATATGACTCTTCACTTCCAGAAGTAGTAATAGACCCATCTCTTATTCTATATAAATATAAAGATTTTCTTATTATTGAAACTTTATCTGTATTTAAAAAAGTTAGAAAAAAGAAGGGTATATCTTCATAATTAAGCCCTTCTTCAAAATGGGCATCGATATTAGATAAAAATGAACTTTTATAAATTTTATTATATGCAGAATGAGATATTTTAAATAAAGATTTTTTAACATCTTTATAATTAAATATTTTTTCATCAAAAGAAGAATCAATTACTTCAAGTGAATTATATTGTGTTTGATAAATTTCTCCTGTATCATCATTGTAAAAATTAAAAGGAAACATTAAAATATCCAAATCTTTCGATTTTGCAAATTCATATAATATTTCATAAGTATCTAATTCTATCCAATCATCAGAATCTATAAAAGAAATATATTCTCCTTTAGTATATTCCATTCCTGTGTTTCGAGCTGCACTTAGTCCACCATTTTCTCTTGTGATAATTTGAATTCTATTATCCTTATTTTGATATTTTTCTAAAATAGCTAGTGAATTATCAGTTGATCCATCATTAACACATATTATTTCAATGTCTTCTAATGTTTGATTAATTAAAGAATCTAAACAATCATTTAGGTATTTTTCAACATTATATACTGGAACAACAACTGAAACTTTCACATTTGACAAAGCAATATCTCCCATTAATTTTCATACATTTTTTTATAATATTTTTGATATTCTCCGCTTTTTACTTTGTCCATCCAAGAACCATTATCTAAATACCATCTGATTGTTTCTTTAATTCCTGTTTCAAAAGTATATTTTGGAGTCCATCCTAATTCATCCTGAATTTTTGATGAATCAATAGCATATCTTCTATCATGTCCTAGTCTATCTTTTACAAATTCAATTAGAGATTCATCTTTATTTAATTCTTTTAATATTAGTTTAACAATTTCAATATTTTGTTTTTCATTGTTTCCACCAATATTATAAACTTCACCTAATTTTCCATCACGTAATACTAAATCAATAGCTGTGCAGTGATCATAAACATGTAACCAATCCCTAACATTTTTACCATCACCATAAATAGGTAATTTTTTATTATCTAATGCATTAGAAATCATTAATGGGATTAATTTTTCTGGAAATTGATAGGGACCATAATTATTTGAACATCTTGTAATATTTATAGGAAGGTTAAAAGTTTCACCATAAGCTCTTACCATTAAATCTGCTCCAGCTTTGGAAGCTGAATATGGACTATTTGCTTGTAATGGGGTTTTTTCTGTAAAATATCCAGTTTTTCCAAGTGTTCCATAAACTTCATCAGTAGATATTTGTAAATATTTTTTAATATTATATTTTTTTGCAGCATCTAATAATACCTGAGTACCTAATATATTTGATTTTATAAAAATTTCTGGATCTTCTATACTTCGATCAACATGGCTTTCAGCTGCAAAATTTATGATATAATCAACATCAGAAGTTAAATTATTAACAAGTTCTTTATCTCTTATATCTCCTTTTATAAATTTATAATTATCTTTATTTTCAATATCTTCTAAATTTTCAAGATTTCCACAATAGGTAAGAACATCTAAGTTTATAAATTCATCCTTTGGATATTTATCAACCATATATTTTAAAAAATTACTTCCAATAAATCCTGCTCCACCTGTAACTAAAATTTTTGACATAATATCTCCTAATAGCTAATATCTGTTTCTTTTAATGTTTTCCATTCTTGATCTTTATCAGACAAACTAATTTCATCAATTCCTTCTAAAGGCCAGTCAATATTTATATCTGGATCATTCCAAATTATTCCGCCTTCATCTTCCCCATCATAAAATTCTGTGCATTTATATACGAATTCTGCTTCATCAGATAATACAAGAAATCCATGTGCAAAACCTTTTGGAATAAATAGCTGTTTTTTATTTTCACTAGATAAAACAACACCTACCCACTTTCCATATGTATTTGAATCTTTTCTAAGGTCTACGCCTACATCAAAAACTTCACCTTTAATTACTCTGACTAATTTACCTTGAGGTTTATTTATTTGATAATGAAGTCCTCTTAAAACACCTTTTGATGATTTTGATTGATTATCTTGCACAAAAGTCAAGTTATGTCCTTCTTCTTTAAAATCATTTTCATTATAAGTTTCCATGAAGTATCCCCTATTATCCCCAAAAACTGTTGGTTCAACAATGAAAACTCCTTCAATATCAGTATTTGTAAATTTAAATTTCCCCATAATATCCCTAATCATTTGAAGCTAAATTAAGTAAATATTCTCCATAATCTGTTTTTTTAAGGCTTTCAGCTAATTCTAATAATTTTTCTTTATTAATATATCCTTTGTTATATGCAATTTCTTCTAAACATGCTATATAGAGGCTTTGTCTTTTTTGAATAGTTTCTATAAAATTTGCAGCTTCAAGTAATCCTTGATGAGTACCTGTATCTAACCAAGCCATTCCCCTACCAAGTAATTCTACTTTAAGTTTTCCTCTTTTAAGATATTCTTCATTAACTGAGGTTATTTCTACTTCTCCTCTTTCAGATGGTTTGACATTTTTTGCAATTTCAATAACTTCATTATCATAAAAATAAAGCCCTGGAACAACATAATTTGATTTTGGTTTTTCTGGTTTTTCTTCAACAGATAAAACATTTCCTTCATCATCAAATTCTACTACTCCAAATGCTTCAGGATTATTTGTATAATATCCAAAAATAATAGCTCCATCTTCTAATTTTACAGATTTTTCTAATATTTCAGTGAATCTATGTCCATGAAAAATATTATCTCCTAATATAAGAGCTACATTGTCATTTCCAATGAAATCTTCTCCAACAATAAATGCTTCAGCTAATCCATTAGGTTTTTCTTGTATTTTATAAGAAAAAGAAATTCCAAAGTCACTTCCGTCACCTAAAAGATCTTTATACATTGGTAAATCTCTTGGAGTAGATATGATTAATATTTCTTTAATTCCTGCAAGCATTAAAACTGATATTGGATAATATATCATTGGTTTATCATATAATGGTAAAAGTTGCTTTGAAATCGCTTTTGTAATCGGATATAATCGTGTTCCAGACCCTCCTGCAAGTACTATTCCTTTCATATAATTCCTCCTAATAAAAATTTATTTTTAATTATTTATTAAAATATCGACATAATGAAAATCTTACTTTATTTTTCACTTGAAATAAAAATTTGCGAAAAATATTATTTTTATAATAAAAAATAATTTTAATTGAATAATAATTATCTATTATTACGGATAAGTTTTTCTTTATAAAGTATTGAAAGTGCTCCTGTAATTGATAAAACTTCAAATAGTGCGAAAATTCCTTGATCTGCAACAGTATAAAACTTCATCATATCATCTGCTTTAAACCATGCTCCAAACCATGCAATAGCAAAAATTTGAACAATAAAAGTACCGATTAACATGATTAAAAATCCTATTAAAGCATTGTTTTTTCTATTCTTAAATTTATTTTTTATTTGGTAGCTACATAATCCAATGAAACTTATAATGGATAATAAAACTAAAAAATATGAAACAAGTTGATATATTTTAATATTTATATTCATAAGAGTTAATGGAATTTTTTCTTTTAAAGGAAGTATTTTTAAATCATCTTGTTGAATAAGGTTATCATTTAACATATATTCTGCTTTTTCAGTTTCATTATTTGAGAGTATTAATGATGTTTCCGGAATAGGTGTGGTTCTAACTTCAATTGTATCATAAAACATGCATTCCATAAATCCAGAAATAATATATGGTTTTAATTCTTTTATTTCATCAAAAGTTCTTCCAGTTGCAGAATCTGTTATAAATATTTTTTCAGATTTATTAAGAGTTCCATTCTCAAATGCATCGTCTAATTCATTATTGACTTTTTCAAAGAAATCATTTGCATTTTTTTCATTTTCAAATAAACCTACATTATAAAGTGAATCTCTTAAACTCCAAGATATATGATCTCCTGGAAGAGGGTTATCAATTAAACCTCCTTGAGTCCACGATGTGTTTAACCAATCGTCTAATAAATCTGGCCTAGTTTGTAATGTAGGTGAAGCATCCCAAGCTTTTTCAATTGTAGAAGCCGGTACCCAAATTTCAGTTGTTTTATTAGAATCCTCAATTATTAAAAGATTTTTATAAAATTCTCCAATTTCGCCACCAGTTCTAGTATTAATCTCATTTACACCAAAATAATGATTATTTACTTCTTTATATGCAATAGTAGATGCTCCAAAAATAAGTAAAGGAATTAAAGATAATATTGTGATTTTAGTTAATTTTAAAATTAAATTTTTAGAAGTAGATTTTTTGTGCCAATGTTTAATGTGATTATATAAATTAAAAATAATTATTGTAAAAATACTTACTAAAAATATAGGTAAGGTTAAAATGCCATCTTCTTTAATATAAAAATTAAAAGTAAAAGTTAAACCAAGAATTATGCCCCAAAAAAACATCTGTTTCGTTTTATTTTGAAATTTAGAGATTGAACTATTAATAAAAATAAATAATGATGATAAAAAAATCATTGCAGAAGGTGCCATAATAGCATTTCTATAAATTCTTGTTCCACATGCTGAATCAAACCCAATTGGGAGAAATATAATAAAAATAAAAGTTAATAGCAAAATAATCTTATTTTTAGTTAAAAATTTATAAACAGAATATGTAACAATTAATCCTGAAATTATCCAAAGTATAGATAAAGATAATCTATAAGATACTCCTGAAATATTTACCAAAAATAGGAATATTGAGTAGGAAATATTTTTTGTTAAAGTCCAAATATTCCATTCAAGAAAATGATAAGGTAAATTTGAATAATTTAACATTAATAAATCATCTTGTGGAGAATTAATAAAAAACCAAGTTTGGGTATTCAATCCCATATAAATACGTAATAATGAAAATAATATCATTACTAAAATAAATAAAGTTTTATAATTTATTTCTAAACTAGAGATATATTTTTTCATACATAAACTCCTTGCTTTATTAAAAAAATATCTTCTTCTTTTATGATAAAATTCATTTTAAGAAGTTTAAAAATTCTGCAATTGCATCTTTATAGCTTCTAAGAGGTTTAAAATTCTTTTCCCAATTAGTATTAGCTAAAACAGAAAATTTAGGTCTTGGTGCAGGTCTTGGAAATTCTTCTGTTGTAACTGGTTTTACATCAACATCAATGTTTTTTAATTTAAAAATTAATTTTGCATAATCATACCAAGAACAATAATCAGAATTTGTAATATGATAAATACCATACAAATCTGTTTTTATTAATTGAGAAATAGCTAAAGCCAAATCTTTAGTATATGTAGGTGAACCTACTTGATCATCAACTACAGATATTTCATTGTTATTTTTAGCTAATTCCAACATTGTTTTTGGAAAAGAAGGCCCATTTAATCCATATAACCAAGCTGTTCTAATAATAAAAAATTTATCAAGATTTTTTTCAATAGCTAGTTCTCCTTGAAGTTTTGTCTCACCATATACACTAATAGGTCCAGTTTTATCAGTTTCTACCCATGGTTTATCATTTTGACCATTGAATATATAATCTGTACTAATATGTAGAAGAGGAGAATCTATTTCTTTACATGCAATAGCTAAATTTTCAGGGCCTATAGCATTAATTTTAAAAGCTAAATCTTTATTTGATTCGCATCCATCAACATCAGTAAAAGCAGCAGTATTAATGACTATGTCTGGATTAAGATTTTTAATTGTTTCAATAGTTTGTTCTTTATTTGTAATATCTAATGTATCTACATCAGTAGATATTATTTCTTCATCTTTAAGAACTTCTTGTACATCTGTTCCTAACATTCCATCTGCGCCTGTAATTAAAATTTTCATATTAACACCTAATTGATATATTAAAAAGATATTTTAAACCATTTTTTCAACAGTTTTTTTCTATTGTAAATAATTTCATGCATAAAAGATAATTTCTTATTTAAATTATCTTAATTCTTCAAAATTAACACCTAAAATAGAAATTTATTAAAAAATATATTATTTATTTATATAATTTAAACATATATAATTTTATTTAAATTTTTAAAAAGAGGATTTTATGAAAATTTGTATTATTGGCCAAGGCTATATCGGGCTTCCAACAGCTGCTCTATTTGCAATGCATAATTGTGAGGTTGTAGGAGTAGATATAAATGAAAAAATTATTGAAAATCTTAATAAAGGAAAAGTGCATATTGAAGAACCTGGAATAGAAAATATAATCAAAAACTCTGTAAAAAAAGGATTATATCATGCATCTCTATCTCCTGAAAAAGCTGATGCATTTATGATAACAGTTCCAACCCCTTATCTTGAAGAATCATACAAATGTGATTTAAACTATGTTTTAAATGCATGTGAATCAATAATTCCTTTTTTAGAAAAAGGAAATACTGTAATAATAGAATCTACTATTGCACCAATGTCAACAGATAATTATATTAAACCACTTTTTGAAAAAGCAGGTTTTGAAATTGGAAAAGATTTATATTTAGCTCATTGTCCAGAAAGAGTCTTACCTGGAAAAATGATTGAAGAATTAATTCATAATGATAGAATTATTGGAGGAATAACTCCAAAATGTTCAAAAAAGGCCAGTGAAATATATAAAAAATTTGTTGAAGGTAATTTAATGGAAACTGAGGCAAAAACAGCTGAAATGTCAAAATGTATGGAAAATACATTTAGAGATGTTAATATTGCACTTGCTAATGAACTTACAAAAATATGTTCTGAAATTGGTGTAAATGCTCTTGATGTTATTGAAATGTCAAATAAGCATCCTAGAGTAAATATCCATTCACCAGGGCCAGGTGTTGGAGGGCATTGTTTAGCAGTAGATCCTTATTTTATTTATGCTGAAGCTCCAGATACTGCTAAATTAATTAAACTTTCTAGAGATATTAACAATAGTATGCCTGAGTTTGTTGTAGAAAAAACAAAGAAATTAGTACCTAATAAAAATAGTAAAATAGCTATTTTAGGCGTTGCATATAAAGGAAATACTGGAGATACCAGAGAAAGTCCTGCACTTAAAATAATTTCACTTTTAAAAGATGAAGGGTATGAAATAGCTATTCATGATCCGCATATTGATAACCCAGATTATTTAAGTTTAGATGATGTTATTAGTGATGCATCACTTATTTTAGTTTTATCTGATCACAATGAATTTAAAAATTTAAATTATGAAATTATAAATGAAAAAATGAAAAATCCAGTGATATTTGATACTAAAAGTGTAATTTCATATATCCCTGATAATGTTAAATTAATAAATTATGGAAATCTTAGTGAAATTGATTAAAAATCAATAAATTTATCAGAATCTATTTCATGACCATTCCATGCTTTGAGATTAGTCCATTCAGCAGAGGGGTCTGACCAAAATGGATCATTAAAAGAAAGACCTAATGGTAAAAAAACAGTGGAACATAAATATAAACTACCTGTATTGATATTGGATTCGGAAATATCTAATTGACTTCCATTAAATCCTATTTTAAGCCAACCATCTTTATCAAAGTTTTGATCACCTTCAAATTGATTTTTAATAATCAATGTAAGAGCAGCCCTTACCTGAGACGGAGTTATGTTTTTAGGTAAAATTTTTAATAAAGAAGCCTGTGCAAGTAAATGAAATACTCCCGTACGATAAGACATGGACATTCCAATAACTGGATATGTTCCTTCAGGAGATATCATTCTTTCTAGTTCTGCTGCATATCTACTAGCTCTTTTTAATTCAATATCTAAAAATCCATTATCTTCAACATTATATTTTCTCATAACAATTAAAATATCAATTAACATTGGATGAATAACAAAACTACTGTAATAATCATATCTGAAAGTATCTCCATCTTTATATACTCCATCTCCTACATACCATTCATCTTTAAATTTAGATATTCCATAGTTTAATCTATTAAAATCACATTCTCCTGTAAATTCTAATAAAGTAGCTTCAATCATTGATGTAAATAAAAGCCAACTATTTTCATAAGGAGTAATTGTTCTAGTACTTTTTAATTCTTTAATTAATTTAGATTGAGTATCAATTGATAATTTAAACCATATTTCATTTTTTGAACGAAGTAAAGCTTGGGCTAAAAAAGCTGCATCAACTAATGATTGTTTAGGTTCTTTAAAAATAATATTATCTGGACTATTAATATCAACAATATTTTTTAAACATTTAATTGTTGAATCAATAAAATTTTCCCTTATTTTACCTTCGGTTGTTTCATCTGGACCTAATTCTAACCATGGAGCAATACCACAAAATAATCTACTAAACGCCTCTAAATAAGAAAATTTCTCATTTTCAGGGTTAATAGATTCATAAGGCATGACTTTTTTAAGTTTATTATTTTTTAAATTATCTAAAACAGGAAATGCTATTTTTTGTAAAGATTTAACCCATAAAACCCTATCATCTCTAGAAATAGGTGTTTTATCGATTTCTTGATTATTATCTTTTTTTAATCGTCCAAATATAGAATTTCTCATGAAAATAATATTAGTTGACATAATATATAAATTTTAAATTAAAAAAATTTTAAGTATTATCAATTAGAAATATATTAACTAATAAAAACTTTAAAAAAATGAGGTGATAATCCATGTCATATACAATGTCTGAGAAAATATTAGCAAATGCATCTAATAAAGATAGTGTAGAAGCTGGAGATATAGTTATGGCTAATATTGATATAGCTATGACACATGATTTAACTGGACCTTTATCAGTACAATCTTTTGAAAAAATAGGAACTCCAAAAGTATGGGATAAATCTAAAATTGTAATTCCTTTTGACCATCAAGTTCCAGCAGATTCCATAGATTCTGCTAACAATCATATAATAATGAGAAAATTTGTTAAAGAACAAGATATAGAAAATTTTTATGATGTTAATGCAGGAGTATGTCATCAAATTTTACCAGAAAAAGGGCATGTTGTTCCAGGAGAAGTAATTGTGGGAACTGATTCACATACTTGTACACATGGAGCATTAGGAGCTTTTTCTACAGGAATTGGATCAACAGATATGGCTATGGTTTTTTCTGAAGGAAAATTATGGTTTAAAGTACCTGAAACAAATAGATTTAATATTACTGGTGAATTAAAAGATAATGTTTATGCAAAAGATGTTATTTTAAATATCATTGGGAAAGTAGGTGCTGATGGTTCAACATATAAAGCTTGTGAATTTGCAGGTAAAACTGTAGAAGATATGACTATTTCTGATAGAATGGTTTTAGCGAATATGGCTATTGAGATGGGTGGAAAAACTGGTTTAATAGAACCTGATGAAAAAACAATCCAATATGTAAAAAAGCATTCAACTAAACCATATACTGTTTTTAAAACTGATTTAGATGCAAACAGTCTTAATATTATAGATATTGATGTTAGTGATTTAGAACCTCAAATTGCTTGTCCCCATAATGTAGATAATGTAAAACCTATTAGTGAAGTAGATACTGAAATAGATCAAGTATTTTTAGGTTCTTGTACAAATGGCAGAATTAGTGATTTAAGAGATGCTGCAAAAATATTAAAAGGCAATCAAATAGCTAGAGGAACAAGGATGTTAGTCATCCCTGCTTCAAGAGAAGTATATTCAAAAGCACTTGATGAAGGGTTGCTAAAAATATTTGTAGATGCTGGGGCTTTAGTTTCTGCACCATGTTGTGGACCATGTCTTGGAGGACATACTGGCCTTATAGGTCCTGGAGAAATTAGTCTTTCAACATCAAATAGGAATTTTAAAGGAAGACAAGGTAGTCCTGATGGAAAAGTTTATTTATCCTCAGCTGCAGTAGCTGCTGCATCAGCTATTACAGGACGAATAAGCATGCCTGAATAGGTGATTTAAATGAAAGGAAAAGTATGGAAATTTGAAAATGATATTGATACTGATATTATTATACCTGGAAGGTATTTAATTTATACAGATGAAGAAACATTAGCAAAACATTGTATGGAAGGTTTAGACCCCAATTTCAATGAAAAAGTAAATGAAGGAGATTTTATTGTAGCTGGAACAAATTTTGGTTGTGGTTCATCAAGAGAACATGCACCAATTGCTCTAAAAGGTGCAGGAATAGCTGCAATAATAGCTGAATCATTTGCAAGAATCTTTTATAGAAATGCTACCAATTTAGGAATTCCTCTTTTAGAAGCCCCAGGAATAAGTGAAACAATAGAAAATGGGGAAAAAATAGATATAGATATGGAAAAAGGAATTATAACTTCTGAATCTGGAAAAAAATATGAATTTAAAAAACTACCTCCATTTATGCTTGAAATTCTTGAAAGCGGAGGATTAATAAAATATCTTAAAGATAAAAAATAATTTTATCATGTGAAATTTTCCATTAAATTAATCAGGAGTTCAAAAAATATGAAAGATTTTATTTTAAAGCATAGTGGAAGTTATAATTTTTACAAAAACAATTATGAAAAATTATTACATGAAAATACTGAATTAAATAAAAGAATCAAACAATATGAAGCAGTATATCCTCCTAAAGAATGTCCAATTTGTGGATATGAAGGAATTGACTTTAAACCTTATGATAACATAATTCATAAAGAAGTAGAATGTCCAAATTGCAAGAGTCATGAACGTCACAGAGCATTGTGGTTATATTTCCACGAAAACAAAGATATATTAAAAAAAGGAAATACCTTCCTCCATTTTGCTCCTGAAATTCAATTTAATGAAATGTTTAGAAATAGTGGAATGGAATATCATCCAGTAGATATAAGTTCAGAAAATTCTTTAATTGAAGAAATTATTGATATACAAGATATTCCATATGAAGATAATTATTTTGATCTTATTTATTGTTCAAATGTGCTTGAACATGTTCCTGATGATAATAAAGCTATGAATGAACTTTATAGAGTTCTTAAACCAGGAGGATTGGCTTTAATTTTAGTTCCAATTAATGGTATTTCTTATGAAATGGATTGCGATAAATCTAAAACTTTTGAAGATGAAAAATATAATACTTCTGAATTAAGAGATAAATATTACGGCCAATTTGACCATTTAAGATTATATGGAACTGATTTTAAAAGTAAATTAGAAAATGTTGGATTTAATGTAATTGCTGATGATTATATAAAAAACTTAGGACATGAAGTTATTGATAAATATGCTTTAATAAAAGATGAAAATATCTTTGAATGTGTAAAATAAAGGTGATTTGATTGGTTAAAATAGCTGTAATTCCTGGAGATGGAATAGGTAAAGAAGTTGTTAGTGCAACAATTGATGTTTTAGATACTTTAAATTTAAATTTTGAATATGAATATGGTGAAGCTGGAGATGAATGTAAAGAGAAAACTGGTGAAGCTTTACCTAAAGAAACATTAGAAATTGCAAAAAATTCTGATGCTTGTTTATTTGGAGCTGCTGGTGAAACTGCTGCTGATGTTATTGTAAGATTACGTCAGGAAATGAAGTTATTTGCAAATCTCAGACCAATTAAATCATATCCTAACACAAATGCTCTTTTTGATAATTTAGATTTTATGATTGTTCGAGAAAATACAGAAGGACTATATATTGCAGATTCAGAAGAATATACTGATGAAGGAGCAATAGCTAAAAGAATAATCACCAGAGAAGCAGAAGAAAAAATTATAAACTATGCTTTTGATTATGCTAAAAATAATGGAAAATCTAAAGTTACTGGAGTTCATAAAGCTAATGTGTTGAAAAAAACAGATGGTCTTTTTAAAAAGATATTTTATGAAATAGCTGAGAAATATCCTTCTATTGATACAGAAGACTTTTATGTTGATGCAACAGCAATGTATCTTATAACAAGACCACAAGAATTTGAAGTAATAGTTACAACTAATCTTTTTGGAGATATTTTATCCGATGAAGGAGCTGGGCTTGTTGGTGGGCTTGGACTGATACCTTCAGCAAATATAGGGGAAAATGGTGCATTATTTGAGCCAGTCCATGGTTCTGCTCCAGATATTGCAGGTAAAGGAATAGCTAATCCAACAGCTATGTTACTTTCAGCTGAAATGATGTTAAGATATCTTGGAGAAAATGAAAAAGCTGATAAATTAGATAAAGCTATTATAACTGTATTATCTGAAGGTACTTACCTTACAGGTGATTTAGGTGGTTCATCAACTACCAAAGAAATGGCTGAAGCTATTAAAAAGAATCTATAAATAGTTCATTGAGAGATAAAAATGAGTAATAATTATAAGAACAAGTATTTATCAGAAAAATACAAGTTTTTTGAACTTAAAAATCATGCCAAAGATTTACAGGAAGAAATTACTCATTTAAAAAATCAAATTGATAAAATAGCTAAAGAAAATGAACATTTTAAATCAAGCAAAGCATATAAAGTTTGGAATAAATATAGGGACATTAAAGATCAAAACAATGATTTAGATTATAAAAAACACGATAAAATAAAAAATCCACATGATATAAAAGTTGCTTTAATTTCAGATCAATTTACTTATGATTCTTATAAATATGAATTTGAAATTATTGAAATAAGTCCTGAAAACTGGTTAGAACAGTTTAAAAAAGAAAAACCTGAATTATTTTTTTGTGAATCTGCTTGGCAAGGCTATTGTTTTGGACAAAGTGGTGCATGGGCTGGAAAAATAGAAAAATTAGATGAAAATGGTGAAAATAGAGCTATTTTATTTGATATATTGAAATATTGTAATGAAAAAAATATTCCTACAATATTTTGGAATAAAGAAGACCCAGTTTATTATAGCTCTTCTGGAAAGTATTTTACAGATACTGCCACTAGATTTGATTATATTTTTACATCAGCTGAAGAAACAATAAAAGATTATAAGAAAGATTATAATCATCCTAATGTTTATTCTTTAATGTTTGCAGGTCAACCAAAATTGTTCAATCCGTTAAATTTATCAGATGAGGAGATAAATGATGTCGTATTTGCAGGGTCTTACTATAAACATCATGAAGAGCGAATGAAGAATTCTGATTTGATTTTCGATAAAATTATAAGTCAAAATATTAATCTTAGAATATATGATCGTACATATAATGAAAATATAGCTCATATTGGTTTTCCTGAAAAATATAAAAAATACACCCTCCCTTCAATAGATTATAAAGATACCTCAAAAATATATAAAAAAATGAAATGGGGAATAAATATAAATACTATTACAAAATCAGAAACTATGTTTGCAAGAAGAGTTTTTGAACTTGCACTTACAAATACAAACATTATAAGCAATTATTCCTTAGGAATGAAAGAAATTTTTAAAAATAATATTTTTATAATTGAAGATGATGATTTCCCAATATTAACAGAACCATATGAAGAAAAAAGATTAAATAATCTTTATAATAGCTTAGAAAATCATACATATGCTAAAAGATGGAAGCAAATATTAGATACTATTAATTTCCCTTATAAGGAAGAAAATAAAGAAATTACTGTTATTTTTCTAGTTGAAAGTGAAAAAGAAATTGAAAATGCTTATAAAAAATACAATGAAATAAATTATTCCCAAAAAAGATTAAAATTGATATTAGAGGATGAATTAGACATTGATAATATTAAAAATAAATATCCTCTTATAAAAATGATATATACTAAAACAGACGAATATAAAGAAGATATATCTAAAAATATTGAAAGTGAATACTATATCATTGCAAATAATAATTTAAATACAAGTTTTATAAAAAAAGCAATATTACATTTCGAATATTTAAATAAAAATTATGGAATAAAAGAAGGCGAAGAAAAATTTAAATTAGGCTGTGAGTCCGATATAGAGAATATTGTATTCAATAAAAAAACATCTAATCTAAATAAAAAATTTTATGATGTTTATTATATTTAATCCCATTTATAGGTAATAATATGGTAGAAAAAAAGATTTCAGACGAATTAATAATTTCTTACTCATTTCCTCCATCAAACACAACTACTAGTTTGGTAATGAGTAAAAGAATATTAAAAAATAAAAAAACTGTTGATGTTATTCAAGGTAGTTTAAACAATTTAAATAATGATGATTTACTAATTAGAGAATTATTAAATGAATATATAATAAATAATTACATTATTGAATTACCTTTTAGTGACAATTGGGAAAATATCAAAGAATTCGTCCAAAAAGGAATGAAAAAACTAAATAATGAAAAAACTTATGAAAAAATCTATAGTAGGGCGTATTTCCTCCATTCTCATTTTTTAGCTATATGCTATAAACTAAAACATCCAGAAACATACTGGACAGCTGAATTTTCTGATCCATTAACTTATAATTTTGAAAGAAAAAATGAAAATAATACTCCTTTAACTGATAAAGAATACATTGATTATATTAATGATCAGATAACAGGAAATATAAAGTTAAACGATAATATTAATTATATTTGTGAGTATTTAACTTTTCTTTTAGCTGATGAAATTATATTTACTAATGAAAATCAAATTGAAGTAATGTTATTTAATTTTTCAGATGAAATAAAAAATCTTGTTTTAAAAAAAGCTAAAATAGAAGCACATCCTACATTAGATGAAAAATATTACCATATTGTAGAAAATGATTATAAAATTGATGATAATTATATTAATTTTGCATATTTTGGAGTTATAAATAGGAATAGAACATTAGAAGATGTAACAAATGCATTTGATAATTTAAATTCGAAAATAAAAGATAAATTTAAATTACATATTTTTACACCGAATATTATAATGTTTGAGCAATTATTAAGTAGTGAATTATTAAAAAAAACTACAATAAATCAAACTATTCCTTTTTTAGAATTTTTAAATTTAAGTACTAAATTTGATGTGTTAATAGTAAATGATAGCTATACTAAAGATATTTTTAAAATAAATCCATACTTACCTTCTAAAATATCCGATTATATTGGAAGTAAAAAGGATATTTGGGCAATTTGTGATGAAAATAGTCCTATGGATAAAATGAATATTAAATATAAATCTAAAATCAATGATATCAATTCAAATACATCTATTTTAACTAAAATATTAGAAGATAAAGTTAATAATATTAAAGTAGATGAAAACATCTTGTCTGATGAAGAGATTATTTCATACTTACAGGAAAGATCTAATCATTTCATAATTAGAATAAGTGAGTTAATTCAAGTTTTAGAAAATGAATTTCAGAAAAACAATGATAATTCAAATAATATTAACAATTTAAAAGAAGAAATTGAAAAATTAAAAAGAGAAAATAATGAAATTAAAAATTCTAATAGCTGGAAAATTACAAAAAATCTTAGAAAAATAGGAAAACAATTTAAATAAAAAATTATTAATATTTATAAATAGTTAAATTATTAAAAAGTGAGTTTAGGAGATATTTAAGAATGGAAAAAATGCAATTAGCAGCACTATTTATCATAATAATTATGGTTTTAAGTGCAGTAGCAGGATTTATACTTTTAGTAGTTGGATATTAATATTTTAAATAATTAATTGAGGAAGATAAAATGGTAAAATATAAAATTGGTGCAGTTGTTGCAGAATTTAATTATGATTTAACACAAATGATGTTAGGATTAGCTAAAGAAGAAGCAAAATCACGAGATTGTGAAATTACAAAGATAGTAACAGTTCCTGGTGTTTTTGATATGGCATTAGCTATTAAAAAATTACTTGAAAAAGATGATATTGATGCTGTTATCACTTTAGGTGCGGTTATTGAAGGAGCTACAGATCATGATCAGATTGTTGCACAACATGCTTCTCGTAAAATAGCTGATTTGTCATTAGAATATGATAAACCAGTAGCTTTAGGAATCAGTGGTCCAGGAATGACCAGATTAGATGCGCATAAACGTGTAGATTATGGAAAAAGAGCTGTTGAAGCTGCAATTAAAATGTGTGATAGATTAAGTGAAATTTAGATGATTATATGGAAATATTAAAACCTGCAGAATTAAAAGAAAGGTTTAGTAGTCCTTGGATTGCCCCATATGAAAAAGTTCTAACTATGGTAGATGATGACAAGGTTGAAATAATTGAATATCACCCTTGTATTTCTGGTTCTCATTGGCTAGTTCATCAATATAAACATAGTAGTAAGTTAATTACTGATGCTTATCGTGATGGTAATAAACATGTTTTTATGACAAAAATTGGTGAAGAACCAATTGATTTTAAAGCTAGTATTAATGCTGCAGGAATAGAAAAAGTGTCTGTTGAAGGAGATAAAGTTAAAGTAACACATGCAGGCCTTGCAGGAGCTGGTGTTGGAGCTGGGATGTGTAGAGGCCTTGGAAAAGGTGTTGAATACATTGAACTTTATAATGCAGGTGGTGGGTCAAAGCTTGGAAAAGCAACTGTAGTGACTCCGAAACTTCAAAAAGTTGTAATTGGAATTGATGATACAGATACAAAAGATGAAGGAGCTACCTGGACAATGGCCCATAACATTGGAATGGAACTTAAAAAAAGAGGATATGAATATTTAGATCATATTATTGTACAGTTATATCCACATAATCCTCATAAAACACAAAACTGTGTTTCTATTGCATTAACATTTGCAGTTCCTGAAGATAAAAAAGAAGATCTTATTAATGAAACAATCCAATTACTTAAAAAAGATTCTTTATCTGATAAAACTGCAATAGCTATTTTAGAAGGATTAGATATTCCTGAAAAATTAAGAGAATATTCCATTAAAACAAAAACTGGAATGATGGATATTGAAACTGCTAATAAAGTAGCTAATGAATTAAATATTCCACTTATATCCATTACAGGAGAACAAGGTAAAATTGGAGCTTTAGCGGCATTAGGTCTTTATAATGACCATGAAGAAGCTGTTAAAGTATATTATTAACCTTTTTCTATTTTTTTATTTTAAAAATTAACTTCTAAAAATGATCCTTCATCACTTGAGATAAAGTTCTTAATTGAAGTATAATTTGAATCTTTAAATTTAATTTCTAAAGTATTATTATCAAAAAATATTAGATGTGAACTATTTTTTTCAAAATTAAAACTACCTATTATTTCGCCATTAGAAGAAACCTGATAATTTGTTCCATTAATAAAAATACCTGATGATGACCCTATAGATTTATTATTTAAAAAAACCTCATAAGTACTCATATTATTAGTTTTTTGATGAATAACAAAGTTTTCTATTGAATTTTCATTAGAATTATTTCTAAACATATGATGAACTGATGTTCCATCAAATATTTGTATAATACGGCTATTTTGAATAACATTTCCAATATCAACATCGAAAAAATTTTGAACATCGAGAGGTAGACGCATTATATTAGGTTCACCATCTCTTGTATTATTTATTGTATATTCTTGATTATTTATTATAACCGTGTCTCCATATCCCATTTCTAATGTGTCTAATGCAGATTCGGGCAGTCTAATAATGTGAGATTCATTTTCTATAGCACTATCAATAGTATAAGGCCCTCTAACAGAAATTGTATTATCTGAATCATCAGAAAAAATTAATAAGTTTCTAGAACTAGGTTCTATTGAAATTGTACTTCCATCAAATGTAGTAGCACTTAAAAATGTTGAAATCATCAAAACTAAAATAACCCCAGAAATAATTATTGGAAAATGAATTTTAATAAATGATTTTGCTAGATTTTTACCTGGATTCTTTCTAAACATTTTAATGGATTTAATTAGCAATTTTATTAAATAATAAATAGCTATTATAAGTCCAATAGCTGATACAATTACTCCAAGTTCTAAAGGAACTTGTTGAACAAAGAATATTGCAAATAAACCTAAAATTATTAAAGATAATCCAAGTATCGCCATTCTAATATAGCTTCCAATTGTATCAATAATTGTAACTCTACCATATTCTAGAGCTCTATCAATTATTGTTCTAACAACTTCATTTGCCATTAAATTTAAGTCTTTAAGAGGAGATAAATCATGTTCAATTTCACCAATATCTACTTCTTGAATTTTAATTCCTTTAATGTCAGCATCTAATACAATACCAACATCAACCCCATAATCCTTTTCAAAACTCATTTTTTTTAAAACAGACCTTTTAGCTGCAAATTGTCCGCTTAGTGGTTGTTCAAAAGTAATTTCTGGGAAGAAAAATTTTAAAAGAGGTTTTGCAGTAAGTTCAGTGACTCGTCCACTTTCTCTTGCAAATTTAGTTTTTGTAATTTCAGTTTTACCTTCTAAAATAGGTATAATAATAGTTTCTATCTTTTCTGGAGTTAAATTATAAATATCCGCATCAATGAAAGCTATTATATCAGAATCTGTTTTTTTAAATCCAGTTTTAATAGCTGCCCCTTTGCCTAAATTAGTATCATGTGATATTACTTTAGCTCCTGCTTTTTTTGCATTTTCTGCAGTATTATCTGTTGATCCATCATCAACAACTACTATTTCATCAATGTAACTTATTTTTTTAATTACATTAACTACTTTAGCTACTGTATCCTCTTCATTGTATGCTGGAATAATTACAGATATAGTTAAATCTTTATTTAACTTATTTGGCTTAAAAAAAGCAAGTAAAAACACCAGTATAACTAACATCCATGACAAAGTTTCTCTCCAATAAATAATATAATTTTTAAATGTAAATAATTTATTCCCCTAAACTAACTCTTTCGAATTTTTCAGGATTTTTAATAGATTTAGTCGCATCTACTCCAACTTTTGTTGTAGTTCCATCAGAACTTGCAACAGGATCAAGAGAAGACCCTCTAACATCAGGAATAATCATAATATCTTCATCTCCCTTTACACGTGTAGATATAGCATATTCTACATCTTGTGGGTCAAAAATATTAATATCTGTATCTACTACAACCGCATGTTTAAGTGAAGGATGCGCTGAAAGAGCCGCCATTAAAACATTTTTTCCATCACCTTGAGTTTGCTTATCAATAGAAATAACTGCATGAAGCCAACAACAACCACCTTCAGTAAGTACAACATTTTTAACTGTAGGAACAGAGTTTTTAGTTGCTTTAAATATTCTTGGTTCTTGTGGAAGGCCTTGTAAAAGTTTATGTTCAAAACCAGCAGGTAATATTGCATGATAATATGCATTTTCTTTAATGTGCATTTTATTTAAGTTTATAACTGGTTCATCCCTTATAACATCATAAGTATCAGTTAAATCAACAAATGGCCCTTCTTTAGCTGTTTCTGTTACAGAAATTTTACCTTCTAATATAATATCTGCTTCAGGAACTTGTAGACCTGATTTTTCTAATTTAATTAATTTAAGATTATTATTTTTAAATTTATTAGCAACTTCCATTTCATCATAATCAATAGGAATAGAAGTTGTACTAGCAAGTAAAATAGCAGGATCCATTCCAATAGCTATTGCAATATCTAAATCTTTATTTAATTTTTTTGCTTTTTGGAAATAAGTATATAAATTTCTTGGAACAATTCTAATAGCTAATTTGTCTTTTCCAATAACAAGCATTCTATGAATTGAGGCATTTTGAATTCCTGTTTCAGGATCTTTTGCAAAAACAACTCCTGCAGTAATATAAGCTCCACCATCTCTCTTATAATGAGTTAAAATTGGAATTTTATTTAAATCTGCATCTGAACTTTCATATAAATCAAAATTTAAGAAATTATCAATTTTGATAGGATTTTCACTAGCAGTAGCAACTTTTTGAGTAATTTCATCTACTTTACAGTTTATAGATTCAGCAATTTTGTCTCTTGTATTACATATACCAGAAATAATAGGCATATCAAATCCTTTAATGTTTTTTATTATAACAGTGTCTTTTGGATATTTTCTAAGTACTTTAGCTACTTCATATTCACAGTTTAGCTCTTCATCAATTTCTATAATATTATCATAATTTTTTAAATCCATAATATCACTATAAATTAGCTGTTTTATATTTAATATGTTTTAAATTATCTTCTATTTTTTTATCAGATAATGCAAGAATTTCACTTCCCAAAATTCCTCCATTACGGCCATTATTTAATCCAACAGTTCCTACAGGTACTCCTGGAGGCATATTAATCATTGAAAGTATTGCATCCTCACTAATGTCTTTAGAACATGGCACTCCAATTACTGGTTTTTCACTTAATCCTACAAGAGCACCAGTTACGTGTGAAGATAATCCACTAATTGCAATAAAAAGTTTTACAGAATCTAATTCATTTACATATTTCTCAAACTTACTTGCATGTCTTATTGGAGAAATAACTCTCATATCATATTTAATTTTCATTCTATCTAAAACAATAGCTGTTTTCTTAGCAACTACCATGTCCGAATGGCTACCTGGAATTATAGATATAAGAGGTTCGCCTTCAATTTCTTTTATAGAATCTAAAGACTCATCTATAACCAAACTTTCAATATCTAAAAAGTCTTTCTCCAAATAATTTCCATTAAGATTAGATAAAACTTCTTTTTCACTATTAATAACTTTATTTTTATAGGAATCTCTTAATTTAGAAATATTATTTCTAATTTCCTCATTATTAATACCAATTATTTGTCCAGCTAAAATAGCAGCATTATCCCCTCTATCAATACCAACTGTAGCTACTGGAGCAGGAAATGGCATTTGTACTGAAGAATATAATGCATCAAGCCCTCCTACTTTAACATCTACAGGGACACCAATAACTGGTTTATGTGTGTATGCAGCTATTGTACCAGGTAAATGTGCAGCAAGGCCAGCTATTCCAATGAAAACTTCTACGTTTTCTTTTGTTGATTGTATAACCAGTTCCCTTACCAAACTGTGTGTTCTATGAGCTGAAGCTATTTTTAAACTGTAAGAAATTTGAAGTTTTTCTAAAATATCAATAGCTTTTTCTGCTATATGTAAATCTGAAGCGCTTCCAAGGATAATAATTACTTTTGGGGCCATAATAACACCTATTAATTTAATCTTAAAAAAATCTTTTATTAATTAAATATATGATTTAACTCTTATTAATATATTTAAAAAAAATTTTTAAAAGTATAATAAGTTATTAAACTTTAGTATAAATATTTTAATGTCCTTAATATATGTTAATTATAAATAAACGTTTATAAATACTATATTTAATTAAATTATAATAATAAACATTTTTCTAAACTATATAAAATTAAAATAACTGTGGTTTTATGAAGAAAATTAACATTAACAAAATTAATAAATATATTCCATTTATTATTTTATTTGGGATTCTAATATTATTCCATTATAATCTTAGAATAACTGGTGACGACCTTATATACAGCGAAATCCTTAAATACGGAGGATATAAAAATTTAATTTATTTTGTTAGTGAAAGATACTTTGAATGGAGTTCAAGGTTTATAATTGAAATTAATTTAATGAGTTTTTTAATAATTCCAATGAAAGTATGGAAAGTAGTTGAAACATTAATTTTAGTTTTAATACCATTTATAACTGTTAAACTTTTTAAAAATAAAGATTCTTTTAATAAAAGAGATTTAATTAAAAATATCATCGCTTCTATCTTATTATTAATATTTTTTTATAGTTGTATTTTAGAATTCGTTTATTGTGGCTGGATTAGTGTAAGTGTAAATTATATTTGGCCATTCTTTTTTATATTACTCCATTTTTATATATTAAAAGAATATATATTAAAAGATAATTTCAAAAATAAATATTTAAAAATATTATCTTATATTTTAGCAATATTCAGTTTAATATATGCATGTAACCATGAGCAGGGATTAATTTCATTTATTTTTATTTATGGTTTAATAATTTTATACAATTATTACAAAGGAAAGAAGATAAATAAAAATATTTATTTAATGATTCTATTAATTGTTATTTCTGCACTAATAATATTTTTATCCCCTGGAAATTATGAAAGATATTTTATTGAATCTGGTATCTGGTTTCCAGAATATAAAAATTATACTCTTCTTAATAAAATTGATTTAAGCCTTAGCTCAATTAATAGGTTTCTTTTTATGGATGAATCAGTGATAACAATAGTTTTTTTTGGAATGCTAGGAATATATAATTATTTAACAAGTAAAAATATTAAAACAAGTATTATAAGTTTTATACCATTCATAATTTGTTTTATTAGTAATTTACTTGTTTTTTTAGGTTTGAGTAATTATATAAAATTTATAACTAATGGAAATACTTTACAAGGATTATTTGCATCAGGTAATATGTATTATATTTTTGGGAGCTTATTTTTACTAATATTAGTAGCTATTTCTCTTATTTATGCAATATATAAAATAAAAAATACAAAAATTAGATTTATAATAATGGCATTGCTTATTTTAGTAGTAGGGATGAATTTTATGGTAGGTTTTACACCAACAATATGGGCATCACGAGGAAGAATGTTTATCTTACCTTTAGGATTTTTATTTATATCTACTTATATTTTAATAAATGATTTAATAGATAATAAAATAAGGTTTGTGAACTAATGGTTTCTCTAAAAATAATTGTTCCTTGTTATGATGAAGAAAAAACATTGGATATTTTCTATAATGAAATTTCAACTGCTTTAAATAATTTAAATAATATACATTGGTCTGTATTATTTATTAATGATGGATCAAAGGATAATACCCTTCAAATAATAAAAAATTTATCTATTAATTATGAAAATATTGAATACCTATCTTTTTCAAGAAATTTTGGGAAAGAATCAGCTATTTATGCAGGTCTTGAAAATTCAACTGAAGATTATGTGCTTATTATGGATGCAGACCTTCAAGACCCTCCACATTTAATTCCAGAAATGTTAAAAAATGCTTCGATGGGATATGATATTGTATCAACACGTAGAGTATCAAGAAAAGGAGAACCTATAGTTAGATCATTTTTTGCTCGAGTTTTTAATAAATTAATTAATTTACTTTCTGATGTTGAAATAGTGGATGGTGCAAGAGATTATAAATTAATCACTGCAGAAGTTAAAGATTCTGTATTAGGATTAAAAGAATATAATAGATTTTCAAAAGGAATTTTTCAATGGATAGGCTTTAAAAATAAATGGATAGAGTATGAAAATATCGAAAGAAGTGCAGGTGAGACTAGTTGGTCATTTTGGAGTTTATTTAAATATTCCATATCTGGCATAATTTCATTTACAACTGCACCATTACATGTCTCAACAATTATTGGAATTTTATTTGCAATTATATCATTTATTTTAATAGTTATAATAGTTATTAAAACACTTTTATTTGGAGATCCTGTTGATGGGTGGCCTTCTACAATATCAATAATATTATTTGTAGGTGGTATTCAACTATTTGCAATTGGAATACTTGGGCAATACATATCTAAAATATATTTGGAAGTGAAAAATAGGCCCCATTATATTATAAAAGAAAAAAATATAGATAATAAATAGTTTAATCAAAAATAAGTTATTAAAACTTAAATTAGTAAAAATATAATAAATATAAAATAAATAATTTTTTATTAGTTGATGAATAATTAATATAATAATCGTGATAAAATGACAACAGCTATAATAATTCCGTGTTATAATGAAGAAAAATCTATTAAAAAAGTCGTGAGTGACTTTAAAAAAGAAATGCCTCATGCAGATATATATGTGTATGATAATAATTCAACAGATGACTCTGTAAAATTAGCTAAAGAAGCTGGAGCTATTATAAGGCATGAATACCGACAAGGGAAAGGAAATGTTGTTAGATCGATGTTTAGAGATATAGATGCAGATTGTTATATAATGGTTGATGCAGATGATACTTATCCTGCAAAATCAGGAAAAGAAATTGAAAAATTAGTATTATCTAAACAAGCAGATATGGTAATTGGAGACAGATTATCATCAACTTATTTTACAGAAAATAAGCGTCGTTTTCATAATTTAGGAAATAAACTAGTTAGATCATTTATAAATTTTATTTTTAATAGTGATTTACAGGATATATTAACTGGAATGAGAGGATTTAGCTATGAATTTGTCAAATCGTTTCCAGTATCTTCAAAAGAATTTGAAATAGAAACAGAAATGTCCATATTCGCATTAAATCATAATTTTAAGATAAAAGAAATTCCAATTGATTATAAAGATAGAAATGAAGGAGATGTATCTAAATTAAATACCTACACAGATGGTTATAAAGTTATAAAATTAATATTTTCATTATTTAGAGACACAAGACCTTTATTTTATTTTTCACTTGTAACATTAACACTTTTTATAATTGCATTTATTTATTTTATACCAATTTTATCAACTTTTTTACAAACAGGTTATGTAGAAAAGATTCCTACATTAATTATAATAGCTATGTTTGTTATAATTGGGACTATAATTTTTTTAACAGGAGTTATGCTTCATGTTCTTAAAAAACAGCATTTACAAAGATTTGAGCATTTCTTAACATTGATTAATGAAAATAAAAAGAAATAAAATAATCAATCATGTAAAAATTATAAAATCAAAATTAATAAAAATTAGCTATTGTCAAAATTAATACACCAGCAATAAAACTTATAATAAGTGTTATTATAATTAAATCTAAATTTTTATTTTTTATAGAATGTCTATTTATACCAATAATTAAGGGTATTAATGCCATTAAAGGAATAAAATAACGAGCAAATACTCCTTCAATTATCGTGGATCCTACTGAAGTCCATGTTAAAAATTGTATAAAAAATGTTCCAAGATAAATCAAAACAACAATTATAGCCAACTTTATTCTACTATTTTTAGAAATGTTTACATTGTTTGGATAAAAAATAGCAAACACCCCAAAGAAAAGCATATATAAGAAACTTAAAAGCTCTGATGAATATGTCCAGTACATATGTGAAAATCTAAAAATATCAGTTACCATTAAAGGTAAAGTATTTCCGATTTGTAAAAATGTTACAATAGCTTCTTGAGGATTAGTTAACATATAATTTATTTGTCCACTTGCAGAAACATTATTTTCAAGGAAAAAAATAGCTCTTTGAGTATTTAAAAGTTGTGGTGATGCATAAAAATAGCTATAACACATACTAATTAAAATAATGACTATCGACATTATTCTTGAAAACAACAAAGTTTTATTTGAATTAAACTTATCTTTATTCACTAAGAATATTAAAAATACAAATAATACATAAGGTATTTTAATTAAACTAATTAATAAGCAAGATCCAAGAAAGATGGATACATCAACTAATGTAATTTTTGAGGTGGTTTTATACATATAAATAAAATAACCCATAATTAAAATTCCAAATCCATTAATAAATGGATCAATACTAAGAGATGTAGATTGATATAGTGCCATTGGAATACATGCTATTACAAGTAGTGGAATTTTATAAACTGGTGCTTTTCTAATACCAATTGCACAAATTCCAGCATATAACAACAAATTACACAATCGACCAAGCCACATTGCCCAAATAACACTCAAATCTAATATTTTAGCTAATAAAATACCAATTCCTTGGGCAATATATCCATAAAATGGGTTTTGAGGATATCCTGAAGGATAAAAACTTTTTTCATAATCTATGTTTTCACTAGAAAAATTTCCTTCTAAAAATGTTTCTCCCCTATGATTATCAAGTTGATAAAATAAATTATGAACAGAATATCCTTTACCTTCAATATATTCAGGAACTAAAACACCAGACGATGTCATTTCACTTCTTGCAAAATGTTCATTCTCATCACAAGCTATTAAAGTAGGTGAAATAAAAACTGATAAAATTCCAAAAATTAAAATAATTACAAAAGCTATTTTATGAATTTCCTTTTTATGTTTAAAAGAATATAAAATAGATATTATTCCTGCTAAAAATATTAAAAATACAGTTATTATTTCAAATTTTGGATGTAAATAGTTATCTCCTTTAAAAAATGAAAATATAAAAAATATTATAAAAAGGGTATAAATTAATATAAACTTCTTTGTTTTTAAAATATCAATAAGTTTTAATTTATCTGCAATTTGTAATATTTTTTCAATCATATAATAATGTTATTTTAATCTATAGTTATAAAATTTTTCATTTAAAAAAAAATATGTAAAATATCTAAAATATCAATCAAAACTATTGTTTAAATTAAAAGTAAGATTAATAATTCTTTAAGTATTTATATAATTATATAATTTAATGAATTAAATAATTAAAATTTTTAATAGGATTCTATTTATTTGTTTATTGAGTATTAATGATATAGCTCAAATTAAGTGCTCGTACCCTTTTTCTGAAATTTCTTGAATTTCACCATTAATTCTTTTAATTTCAACTTTAGAATTATTTGTAACTATCCCAATTATATTAAAATCCATTAATTTTTCAAGTTTTAAAGCATTAGATTTAGATATAGTAAATAATAATTCAAAATCTTCTCCAAAATATAAAATTAAATCTAAATAATTTTTATTTAATGATTGAGCTATTTTTTTATAATCATCTGAAATATTTAACTTATCTTCATATATTAAAATTCCTTTAGAAATATTTGAAAATTGTTTATCTGAATTTAAAAGTTCATAAAGCTCAAATCCTAATCCATCAGTAATATCTGTAGCCGCACTAGCAGAATTATCATTTAAAATTAAACCTTCCCTAACTTTTGCAATAGGTTTTAAAATAGATTCATTATAATCAGAAATATTGTTTAATAAATAAAAACCAAGTGATGCAAGACCAATTTGGCCAGTTGTACAAACTAAATCTCCTACTTCAAATCCGTGTTTTGTTAAAAGCTTATTTTTGTCTGTTAAACCTAAAGCTGTGGCAGATAAAATGATTTCATTAGCTTCATTAGTATCCCCACCAATGAGATAGATATCATAAAAGTTACAAGCATCTAAAACACCATCTATTAAATCATTGAAGTTTTTAATTGATAGATTTTTAGGAATAGCTATGTTTAAAAGAAAACCTAATGGTTTAGCTCCCATAGCTGCAATATCGCTAAGATTAACAGTTACGGATTTAAATCCCATTTGAAAATAGGACATTTCTTTTGGAAAATGTTTTGATTGAATTAACATATCTGATGATGCAATTAAATCTTGATTTTTATGAATTGGTATTGCACTTGCATCATCTCCTAATATAAAAGGAGTATTTTGTGATTTTTTTGTTTTATTTATTATTATTTTAATTAAAAATCTTTCTCCAAAATCAGAAACTTTTAATTCAGTAATATCTTCCATAATTATAATTAGATTTTAAAATAAAAAAAGTTTTTGAATTTTTATATTGAACTAGAAATTCTTTTTTTAATAATCTCTAAAACTAAGGGATCATCTTCTAAAGGATCTGTAAATATTATTTCTCCATCAAAATCAACTTTTTCATGTTCATGATGATGGTGATGATGATGTTCATGATTATGTGGTTCTTCTTCTATAGATTCTAATCCAAGAATTTTAGGAATATCTCTTTTAGTGTGTAATCCATGTGCAATAAATACTGGAACAACAATAACTTTATCTAAATCTGCTTTGGTTTTTAAATTTTCAAAAGCTTGGGGAATATTTGGTTCTCCCATTTCCATAAAACCTATTTCAATAATTGAATCAGGAAATTCTTCTTTATACATATCAGCTAAAGAATTTATTACATTAGAACCATAAGGCAATCGACTACCATGGCTTAAAAGTAAAATACCTGTTTTAGAATTTTCTAAATTTTCACTCATAAATATCATCTATTAATTATATTTTAAATATTTTAAAATATACTTTAATTTAAAAATATAAAAAGCTTTCTATAAATTGTTTTATAAGAGTATTTTTTAAAAATAAGAATAATAGATTATATTTATATGAAAAAAGTAAATAAAAAAGTTTTTAATAGCTATAAAGCATTTATAGCCATTTTTTGTAAGATTTCAATTAATATATCATCTGCTCCAATAGGATTAGGATATAATATTTCTCCATCAAAGTCAATTTCTTCTAAATCATGGTGATGGTGATGATCATGACCATGTGAATGATCATGAGAATGTGAATGAGTATCTTTTTCTTTTAATCCTAAAATAGTTGGTATATCACAAGTTGTATGAACACCCGGAGCTATAAAAACAGGTACAACGATTAATCTATCAATGTCATTTTCATTTGTAAGTTTATTAATAGATTGAGGAATATTAGGAGTAGTAAGTTCCATGAATCCAAAATTAGATGGATAATTACTTTCTTTAGAAAACATACTATGAAGTTCTGTTATGAAATCTTTATTGTAATTTAATCTACTTCCATGAGAAACAAGTAAAATTCCAGTTTTAGCATCATTATTTAATTTAGATTCTTTTAAAGATTCATTAATTCTTTTGTCAATAATTTTTAATAAATCAGGGTTAGGACCAATAGAATTTAATAGTTTAATTTCCCCATTAAAATCAATTTCTTCAAGACCTGTTAAATAATGGTCTTCAGGATAATTTCCATCAGGACATCTTGGATCTGTTTCTAAAGGATTTAATCCTAAAATTGTTGGAATATCAATATTAGTATGAATACCTGGTGCTAAAAAAACAGGAATTGCAATAATCTTTTTAATATTCTCTGAATTTTCTGTTAAATTTTTAACAGCTTGTGCTAATGAAGGTTGTGAAACTTTCATATATCCTACTTCTGTTGGAAAAGATGAAACACTTTTAAATTTATCACATATTTCTGTAAATGTGTCTTTTGCATAAGGTAAGCTACTTCCATGACTAACAAGCAAAATAGCTGTATCATTTTTAGAATTTATATCATTGTCCATAAAAATCATCTATAAGAATAAGTTATAAATTAATTTTAAGGAAGAATAGTATAAAAAGTTTTCTATATAAAGGTAATAAGAAAAAAAATAGTGAAAAATAGCTTAATTTATTAAAATAAGAATAGTTTAAAGATTAATTAAATATTTAAAAGTTTTTGAAAAAATAAAAAAAGTAATAATTAAATTTAAAATCATTTAACGACTTTAAATTTAAATCCGTAGGAAATAACCCCATCGTCTCCATCGGCTCTGATTTTTCTAAATACCATTTCAACTGGATCTCCAATCTCAATAGTATCAACATCGCACTCAACAAGTTGAGAAGTTAATTTAGCACCTTCGTCTAATTCAATAATAGCTACAGCATATGGAGCTATTTTTTTAAAATCAGCAGTAGGTGTTCTGACAATGGAAAAACTGTGAATTTTTCCTTTTCCTGAAAATTGGAAATTTTCAATATTTCCTTTTCTTCTACATGTTGGGCATATTACTCTAGCAGGGAAATAAAGTTCTCCGCAAGTTGTACATTTAGAACCTATAAGGTTATATCTTTCATTAATATGACGCCATGTTCTTATTGTATCAGACATAGAAATCCTCCATTAAAACATAAATTAATATTATTTTAAATATTAAAAATTTTTTTATTAACTATATTATTATACGATATAATATAAAAACTATTTCTTTTAAATGTGTAAAAATGGTTTTGAATTAAAAAATATCTATGTTTTTTTGCACTTTAGAAATTTCTTTATAAAAATATCTGAAAATAATTATTTATGAAATCTATTAAAAATGATTGTAAAGGATATATATTAAGTGGAATATCGGGTATTTTACTTATTTCTTTTTTTATAATAGTTATTTTACTATTATCAGTGATATATTATATAAATACTGATAACAGTCAAGGAATAGCTAGTGATAATATTAAATATATAGTTGAAGATTATAGTCAAAACATTGAGATACTTGCTTATAGAAGTCTTGAAGAAGAATCAAATAATGTGATAAATTCAAAAAATCCTTTATTTAATGCACCAGATAAAATTAAAGACAACTTAAATAAAAAATTAAACTTAAAAAATAAAGAATATTATGATAATTATAATATTAATATTACATCAGAAGTTATTTCTATAGAAAATCATGACACTCCAGAATTTTTAAAAATAAAAACTGTTTTAATAATAGAATTTGGTGAAAATAAGTTTAATAAAATAGTTGAGTCAAAAACAAGTATTTTAAATTTAAAAGACCCATTGCCTGTAATATTATGTGGAAAACATCCTAATTTTCATTATAATGATACAACTATATTATATGAAGATTCTTTAGTTGATTATTTAATAAAAAGAAATGTTATAAATAGTGAAGGTTATTTAAATGCTACTTCCCCATTTATTATGAAAAAATGTCCCTATGATCCTTATATTCATCATGGAGACAATGATACATTAAATAATTGTATTTTAAATGGATATTATCATGAAAGTTCAGATGGGTCTTGTTATCTTTGTAGATTAGAAGGAAAAGTTTCATGTCCCCATTATGGGTTTGAAACATTTATAATTCCTGATACTAATTTAACAAGCTCTGTTTCAAGTTCAGATCATGTTGTTTTTTATGAAAATTACCCTGGAACACCTTATATTTTTAATAATCTTAGTGATTTTCTATTTTTAGATAATTCACATAGAGCAAAGTATGGTTTGTGAAAAAATGGATATTAAAGGAAATTTCTTCTCAAATGAAATAATAATAGTTTTAATATTTTTTATTATTATAATTGGAATAAGTGCAAATTTAACTGATAATATTACAGAAAAAATGACTAGTTCATTAGAATTAAATAATCTAGAAAAATTATCATCAGAATCATTAGATACATTGATAAATAATCCAGGCATTCCAAATGATTGGGAAAATCTAAGTAATTATGGAAATATTCATCCAGGATTTGCAATTTTAAATTCAGATAATAAAACAATTAAAAATTCTGTGTCTTTTTTTAAAATATCAAAATTAGAAAATAACTATGATTTATTAATAAAACAAAAAGTTTTCAATGGGAATATAAAAAGTTCAATAGCTATTTATCCTTTAAATAGTTCAATTCCAAGTTATTTTTATGGAGATATTGATGAAAGGGAGAATGTTATATCTATTAATAGATTAATAAAATGTGATTTTTATTCTACATATACCTTATTAAATTTTAATGAAAAAAAAGAGTGTAATCACAATCATGATAAAAATAACTATTCTTGTGCTTCATTTACTGTATATAAAAGCTATTTAAAAGATAATGATTATTATTTATTAAGTGGAAGTAAAGAAATAAATAATCTTTATTGGTCAATAGATACTACAAACAATAAATCATCAGAATATAAGAAAATTAGTAATAATAAAATCTATTTAAATGATTATATTGCAAATGAAATGAAAAGTAGCTCAAATGAGATTTTTTTTATTCATTTAAAAGATAAATCAGCTAAAGTTGTACTTGTTAGTGTTCCAAAAGATTTTAATGAAAAATTACTAATTTATGATTATTTTATAATTACTCCTTGTAAAATAGTTTTAAAAACCTGGTACTAAAAAAGAATCATTAAAGCAACAGAAATTAATGAAAAATTAGCTATTAAATCTGTTACACTAGTAGATATTGGAAGTACAATATTATCAGGATCTAAACCTTTTCTAAATGAAAGAGTAGATATATAATACACAATTGTTATCATTATCATAAGTACAATAAATCCTGAAATAAATGTAATTGGAACTATTTTAATAAGACTTAATCCTTCAACTCCAATGATTACAGAAGAAAGCTCAGCTATAATTCCAATAAAAGGGAAAATAAAAATTCCCATAAATAAAATAGCTACAAAGTTATTTATAGCGTTTTTACTAGGCCTTAATAATGGTTCAACAATACCAGAATGAAGTGCAGAAGATAATCTTGCACTTAATATACTTATTAAACTTCCACTTTCACCAGAGAATAAAGGAACAAGTGTAAGTAATGTTGGATTCTTTAAAAGTGTATCAATTGAATTATTAAGAATTCCTCCGGCAAAAACTCCTAAAAATGAACTAAATAATAAAACTGGAGTAGATTGAGATATAATGGTTTTACTTTCAGACTTTGATTTAATTCCTAAAATAAATCCAATGATAATTATTAAAATTAAAATTATAAAAATTAATGTTTTTACAAATTCATTATCAATGAAAACTACAAGGAAAATAGCTAAAATAATTGAAGGTAATGTAAATAAATCTCCAATTGCAGCAACTAAAGGTGTTGTAACATTATCTGGATCCCATCCATTTTCAAAACTTTTTAAAGAAATAAACATTGTTATTGGTAACATTATAAATGTTGAAATCAAACCAGCGAATATACTAATTAAAGAAAAGTCAATTAAATTCATACTTTCAAAATTAAAGATTATACATAGTATTTTAGCCAAAATTGGTAAAAATAAAGATAATATTAATGTTAATATTATTGAAGATAATATATTTTGAGTTAAAATATCTGATTTTTTAAATTCTGGTGAAATAGTACCAATATGTAAATTAGAACTTAATCGTGATGCAAAAGATCCAAAAATACTTCCTCTCATTCCAATTGCACCAGGTATAATAACAAGTAATCCTGGAAATGCTGTTAGGAAATTTGTCATGTTTCCAAGAATTATACCTGCAATTAAATCGCCGATAGCACATATAACTAACGCTGCAAGTCCTTCTTTAAGTATGTGTTTACTACGATTATAAAAACGTGTAAATTTTCCACCTAAAGATCTAATTCCTCTATTAAAAAATTTAAAAATAGAATTAATATTTTTAAATAAAAATAAGATAGTTGTAATAATCGAGGATATGATAGAAGATATAATGTGTCGAATCATCTTCAATGGTTTTTTTATTCTCTTCACACATATCACCCCCCATCATCATATTATCACAACTTAAAAATTTCATTAATCGTCTAAAACATCTAGAATTTCTTCTAAAGCAATTTCTCCAGAAGCTAATTTCTTTAAAAGATCTGCACCAGTTTCTGTACCTTTAGCAAGTAAAACATCGCCTTCAAGAATCACAGTATCTCTATTTGGCCCATATATCCATGAATCATTTCTTCTAATAGCTATTACTCTCATACCAGTACGATTTACAAGTAATAATTCCCCTAAAGAATTATCGCATAAATCAGACCCTGATTCTACAAGTACTCTTAAAAGCATCTTATCAGATTCTTCCATTACCATTTTAAAAACAGGATGTGGTTTAAATCCAGTAATAACTAAATCTGCTAAGTCTTTTGCAGCATTTGCAATACTTTCTGCAGCTTCAGCAATTTCAAGTAAAGCAGTTAATTTTTCTGCATCTTCAACAGAACGAGCTGCTACAAGAGATTGTTTTTTAATTTCATAATTCATACTATTTACTTTATCTTCGAGCTTTAAAACTTCTTCTGCAGCATCTTTGCTATTAAAAAGCACAGCAGAATAAGCTAAATCTACCATTAATTCCGACATATTTTTCATTTCTATTAAAATATCTTTAATACTTGACAATTTAATTCCCCTTTATTATTTAAAGATCATAAGGATTATTTCCTAATATACAAGCTCTTCTAAGTTTTAATAATTCTTTTTTCTTGTTATTAAGATCATCAACATTATTTAATATATTTTTTAAAGGTTTTTTAACACATTGAACTGTGCTTTTCTCATGAATCCATGAACAGTCTTTACAGTTCCAAATTCCTTTATTTTTAATCCAGCTTCCACCAGTAGAACTATCTCCACAAGGATAAAATGGACAATAACAGAAATCACAACATTGTCCTTCTTCATGACATGGATAAAATTCACAATTTCTATTAGGACCTATAGGAGTTTTATTTTCTAAAAATTTTTCATAAAATTCTATACTTAAAGGATGTAAATCTGATTTAACAACATAACCTCTTGGTGTAATTAAATATCCTTCTTTTTCATAGCTTAAATCATTTCCAACAATTAATGTAGAAGACATATTAATTTCATCTTCATTTAAATCTTTAATTTTAATAATAGATATTTTTGAAGGATAATTTTCACTATTTACAATTCCTATTAAAGTATTCTCCCCTTTAATGTCTAAAACTAATTTTTTAAATCTTTTAAAAGGTTCTTTTCTAGTTTTACTAATGGGATTATAAATAGCTAGTATTAAATTGCTTTTAAGCGAATATTCAATCTTTTTTTCAATTTCAGATAATGGAGTTAAAATATTACTTAAACTAATAACAGCATAGTCATTTAAAGGAGCCCCTAATAAATTAGCAGAATAATTAGCTGCAGAAACACCTGAGAAAACTTTAACATCAACATCTTCATATTTACTTAAAATCTGGAATAATACATTACTCATTCCAAAAACACCAGGATCTCCCGAACTTATTAAAGCGACATTTTTTCCTTCTTTATGGAGAGAAATAGCCATTTCAACTCTTTTTATTTCATCTCCCATGCCTTTTTTAATGATTTCTTTATCTTCAATCAATTCAGAAATTTCATTGATATATTTTTTATATCCAATTATTACATCAGAATCTTTAATCGCATTAAATGATTCTAATGTCATTGTATTGATGTTTTGGCCTATTCCAATTACATTAATCATTTTATCACTAATATAATTTTAAAATAGATTCAATAACAATCGTGTTTGGATCAATTCTAAATCTTCCTTCTTTATATTCTGCCATTCCATTAGCTACAACTTTATAAGAAGGGTCTTGACTTATAATAATTTGTCCTGAAGTAGAATTAGGTGCAGAATATCCTAAAGCTTCAATAGTAACATTAATTTGTTCATTATCTGTATCATCATAAGTTGTGATATTTATTGAATCAAGATTAATACCATCAACCTGTGATAGTTCTTCCAGCTTCGAAGCCGTTTCTTGTTTATTAGAAATAGTGATATTTTCAGGATCTTTAATTAATGCTTGATTTACATTTTCAGAACTGAAAAATCCAGTAATTGTATTAATTTGTAAATCAATTAATCCTTTAATATCCGGAACTTCAGAAGTAGCTATAGTATAAGAACTAAAAAGCCCTATT
>JAJDHW010000049.1 GCA_030266405.1 Methanobrevibacter sp. OttesenSCG-928-I08 | reverse complement strand
GTGAGTATGGTGGTGCAATATATTTTACTACAGGTTATGACAATATTCAAATTACTAACTCAACATTTTCGAATAATGTAGCACTTAGAAATACGAGTTCTAATGGAACAGCAGCAGGAGGTGCTATTTATTCTCAAGGAAATTATCTTACTATAGAAAACTCTACTTTTTTGAGTAATACTGCACTCACTGGAGGAGCTATATATAATAAAGGTACTAATTTAACTTTAAATGGTTTTAATGTTTTTGAATCTAACACTGCATCTGGTACTGGAGGTAGTGATGGTGGTGGAGCTATCTTCAACGAAGGTAATGGTTTTACAATTAATGGTAATAATATATTTAAATCTAATGTAGCTTTAAAAGGTGGAGCTATTTCTAATACAGGAAATTATTTTACTATAATTGGTAAAAATGAATTTAATAATAATAGTGCAATATTATATGCAGGTGCAATAGATAGTTCTGGTAGTAATTTTAAAATAAGTGGGAATAATACATTTAAAAATAATAAAGCTGAAGGATCTACAGCAGGAGCTATAAGATCTTCAGGAAGTAATTTTTTAATTGAAAAAAATAATATTTTTGAAAATAATACAGCAGTCTCTCAAGGTGGAGCTATTTATGCTAGACAGGCTGAAAATTTTAAAATAGATGGAACAAATCAATTTATGAACAATGTTGCTAATAATGGTGGAGGAGCTTTATATATTGAATATATGTCACTTATAACACCAGCTATTATTTCAGGAAATAATATTTTCAAAAATAATAAAGTATTAGCTGACTCTGGTAATGATGCTGGTGGAGGAGCAATTCAATTAAAAGGTCCTAACATGGAAATTAAGGGCAATAATATATTTGAAAATAATTCTGCTAATAGGAGAGGTGGTGCAATTCATTCTAATGAATTTGGATTAACAATTAGTAATAATAATACATTTAAGAATAATTTTGCGGGATTATATGGGGGAGCATTGTTTTTTGGTAATACTAATACTGCTTATTCTATTACAATAAAAGACACAAATCATTTCTATAATAACAGTGCAACAAATGGTGGAGCTATTTATTTCACTGCTTCTCAAAAAATAACTTTTACTGGCAATTATATAAAAGATAATAAAGCAACCTATGGTGGTGGAATTTATATACTAAATAGTAACAATGTTAATTTTGAAAATATACTTGTTTCTAATAATAATGCATCACAATATGGTGGTGGAATATACATACAAACTAGTCATAATATTAATTTTTTAAATTCACAAATAAATTACAATAATGCATCACAATATGGTGGTGGAGTATACATTCAAGGTGAAGCTAGTATAAAAGTTGAAAATGTAAAATTTGAAAATACATTAATTGATAATAACCTAGCAGATGATGGAGCAGGTTTATATAATATACATATTGATGGAATAGAATTTATAGATAATATTATTACAAATAATCATGCTTCTAACTTTGCTGGTGGAGTATATTTATTTAGATCAAGTAATATTAAAATTATTAATAGGAACATTATAGAAAACAACACTTCAATTAATGATGGTGGTGGATTTTACGCAGTTTATATTGAAGATTTTGAAATAGAAGGAACTAATCAATTTATAAATAATAGTGCTGAAAGTCAAGGTGGAGCTGCATATATTGCAGATATAACTAATTTAACAATTAGTAATCAAAACAATTTTGATTATAACTCTGCAAACTCTTTTGGTGGAGCTTTATACATTGATGGTGGAAAAAATATTTTACTTACAGGAAGAAATATATTTACAAATAATAAGTCTCTTAAAAAAAGTGGTGGAGCTATATATAATTCTATTGATGGATTTAAAATTACTGGAACTAATGTATTTAGAAATAATTCTGCAAATTCACAAGGTGGAGCTCTCTATAATGATGGTAATTCATTAATCATTGAAAATAATAATATATTTGAATCAAATTATGCGAAACTTGGAGGAGTATTATCTAACTCAGAAGGTACTGATTATCTTATAAATGGTTCTAATCAATTTATAAATAACTATGCTTTAGAAGAAGGAGGAGTATTTTATAACTCTGGTCTTAACTTTACAATTTTAGGAGAAAACTACTTCTTTAATAATTCTGCAATTGAATCTAGAGGTGGAGTTATCTATAATACAGGGAAAGATTTCAAAATTTTAGGTGAAAATAAATTTTACAATAATACTGCAAATGGAGAATATGGTGGAGTTTTATATACTCATAAAAGTCATAATTTCTTAATAGATGGTTATAATGAATTTATAAATAATAGTGCGGTATATGGTGGAGCAATTCAAAACGAATACGGACATAACTTTACAATTAAAGGTTCTAATATTTTCAGTGATAATTATGCTGAATCACAAGGCGGAGCGATCTATAACGACGACGGTAATGACTTTTTAATTACTGGAAATAATCTTATAGAAAATAATTATGCTGGTGAATATGCAGGGGCTATTTATAACCTTAATGGTTTAAATTTCACTATAAATGGTAGCAATATTATTAAAAACAATACAGCAGAAATTTTTGAAGGCGGAGTTATGTATAACTTAGGGGGTAGTGGACTTACTATCTCTGGTTCTAATGAAATTTCATTTAATCATGCTGGAGGATCTGGTGGAGCTTTCTTTAACGATAACAGTGAAGACTTTTTAATTATAGGTAATAACCAATTTAGAAATAACACTGCTCTTGAAGGGGGTTTCTTATATAATTATAATGTTTATGGTACAATAATCACTGGTGACAATATATTTGAATATAACGCTGCTTTTGACAATGACAATGGTCATGGTGGAGCTATTTATCTTTATAGTGGGGGAGACTTCATTATAAATGGATCTAATATCTTTAATTTAAATGAAGGAGATTATGGTGCAGCATTATATAATTATGCTTCTAAAAATCTTCTTATTAATGGATCTAATATATTTACAAATAATAAAGCTCTTACTGCTGGTGTTATTTACTCATATGATAACAGTAATTTCACTATTATTGGAGATAATGAATTTAAAAACAATTATGCTCAAAATGATGGTGGTGTATTATATGTTTCTGGTGGTACAACTTATATTATAGGAAATACTTTATTTGAAGATAATTCTGCAGAAAATGGTGGAGTAATTTATATAGAAAGTGCTGAATATTTCCTCATTGATTTAAACAATGAATTTATAAATAATGATGCTACTCTTTCTGGTGGTGTGATTTATAATAAAGGAAATTTAAATATCTTTAATAATAATTTTGAGGATAATAATGCTACATGGGGATCTGTTATTTTTAATGAAGGAGGATTAGATATTCAAAATTCTATAATGGATGGAGATTCCTTTTTCATATATAATTTGGGTGATTTATATTTAAAAAATAATAAAATGAACTCTGATGATGTTAAAAAAATTTATAATATTGGATTTATTACTAGTGTTGTTACAATTAATGTGTATGAAAATAAGACTCATTATTACAACTACTTGGATTGGGTTAATTTAACTGGTAACTTAACTGATGATATGGGCAATATTATTGTAGGTAAAAACTTTATATTTAAAATAAGAAATTTAAACATTACAGCAAACCAATATGATGAAAATGGTACTTATCATATTCTTGATCAAGCAATAATTGCTGGTACTCATATTGCTAATGCTACTTATGATGGTGGTTATAATTTCAATGTTAATATTGCAATTTTAGTTATAAATCCTGCTGCATCTAATATTACTGTAATTCCAGAAAACATTATTTATGGGGATATAGAAACTCTATTTATTACTGTAGGTAGTGCAAGAAATAATTTTATTAGTGGATATATTATAATTGAATTAAGTAATGGTGCTGTTTATAATGCACATATTGAAAATGGCGTCTTAAATTATAATATACCTGGTTTATTGCCTGGAGATTATGTTGTTAATGTTACATTTGTTGGTGATGAAAATTATTTATCTTCTACAGATTCAGCGTCATTTAATGTAGATAAAAAAACTACTTATTTAATAATTTCTCCAGCTGTAGAGGGTAGAGATGCATTTATTACATTCTTTACTGATCCAGAAATAACTGGAAATATGAATGTTGAAATAAATGGTGTAAAATATATAGTGTCTGTTGCTCAAGGTGTTGGCTATTTACCATTATTTAATCTTGATGCTGGGATTTACAATATATTTGCATCTGGTGGAGGTTCACTTTTCCATAATGCGTCAAATAAATCATCTTTTGTAATTAATAGAGGTAATACTCCATTAAATATTATTCCTGTTGTTGAAGAAAATGGTCAGGTTATTATATATGTTATAACTGATACTCATGCTACTGGTAAAGTTAATATTAATATTGGTGGTTTATCTAAAGATGTTATATTGATTAATGGTATTGGAACTACATCCTATACATTAGATGATGGTATCTATACAGTTTATGCTAATTATTCAGGAGATATAAATTATTATCCAGCTTCAAATTCTACTACTTTCTCAATAAGTAATAAGAATGTTATTCTTATAGCTCCAGAAATTGAGTTATATTATAAAAATGGAACTAGATTTGTAGCTTACTTGTATGATATTAATAGAAATCCAATATCTGGTGCAAACATATCAATAACACTTAATGGTGTAACTTATAATAAAGTTACTAATTCTTCTGGTGGTATTAGTATAGCTGTAAACTTAAATCCAGGTAATTATTCAGTAATTTTGAAGTATGGTGGATCTGATAAATATGATTCCGTTGAGACAATTAGTTTTATTAATGTTCTTTCAACAATAATAGCTAATAATATTGTTAAATATTATAAAAACGGCACACAATTTATTGCACAATATGTTGATGGGCAAGGAAATCCTTTAAAATTTATGGATGTTGCTTTCAATATTAATGGTGTGTTATATCCACGTACAACTGATGAATTTGGTAAAGCTCAATTAACTATTAATTTAGCTCCAGGATATTATATTTTAACTACAACTAATCCAAATGATGGTTTAGAAATGTCATATACTGTTGCAGTAATAAGTAATATTGAAGCAAGTGATTTGACTTTGTATTATAAAAATGGTTCTAGATTTGTAGCTCATTTTTCAGATGGTACTGGAAAAGCATTAGCTAATAAAAACGTTACATTTAATATTAATGGAGTATATTATGTTAAAGTAACTGACGAGAATGGATTTGCTTCTTTAGCAATTAATTTAGATCCAGGAATATATGTTATTACAGCTATTAATCCTGTAAATGGGTTAACAATGAGTTATGTAATTAATGTTTTACCTACTTTGCTTGTTTCTAATGTTATTATGTCTGCAAGCAATAGAGTTCCTTACTTAATTACTGTTTTAGATGGTCAAGGTAAACCTAATCCTAACCAAGTTGTTAAAATAAATATTAATGGCAGGGACTATACTAGTATAAGTGGAAGTGATGGAATAGCTAAATTAAACATTAATTTAAATCCAGAGACTTATTTAGCTACATCAACATGGAATGGTTATTCTGTAAGTTCTACAGTAATTATAACAGCTTAAAAACTTAAATTTATTCCTTTTAAAAGGGGAATAAATTCTTCTTTTCTTTTTTTTAATATAAAAAAATAGTATTTTCTTATTCGCTTATTAAAAATTCTATAAAAATCAAATTAAAGATTTTCACGTTCATAATTTAATATATTATTTATTATAGTATTAGATAATTCATTTTGAGAGGTAATATTATTTAAATCATAAAATTTACCACCACTATGATAAGCTAATTCTTTATTAATACTTCTGCCTTTGTTTTTATCTTTTTCAAAATTAACAATTACAGTATGTATTTTTAACTTTTTTAGTTTATATGCAAGATCAATTACATCATCTTGAGGATTATTAGTATTATTATTTTTAAAACTTAAATTAAGTCCAGAATCATGATTAAAAGATTTATCATTTTCAGATTTTAATAATCCTACATTAGTCACTCCATCAGATAAAACCATAATCATTGGAATATATTCTTCTTTTTTTAAATCTTTCTTTAAAACTTCTAATCCTTTATCTATTCCTGAAGCCATTGGAGTAGTTCCACCAATAGCTAATTTTTCAAGTTTATTTAAAAAAGAACTTGGTCTTAGAGTGCTTGGAATAATAATTTCAGAATTCCTTTCTTTAAAACCAATTACAGCTAATTTATCTCTATTAATATGAACATTACTTATAATTTTTTGTAAAATTGTTTTAATTTGTCTGAGTTTTTCATCATTAACCATAGATCCACTTAAATCTATAACTAAAGCTATAGATAATTTAGACCCATGGTTTCGTATTTTTTCTCTTAAATCTTCTTTTTTTATATTCAATGATTTATCTCTAAGTAGAGAAGCTCGTAATGTTGCATCAATAGCTATATCATTTGAAAGATTATTATATTGTTTACTTTTAATATATTTTCCTTTCTTATTTTCTGATTTGATTCGTTTTCCATAACGTTTTTCTCTTTTTTCTCCTTCCATCAATAATAATTTTTTATATCAAGCTTCCCATCAATATCATTATCATTAAAATTTTCAAACTTTTCTTCATTATTGTTTTTAGCTTCAGAGGAATCTTTAACTTTAAATTCAGATTCATCATCATAATCTATTTCAACATTAGTTTCTAATGATGAATCATCAGTAATTTCTATTAATTTATCATTTTCTATATTTAATAAATTATCATCTTCAGAATCTAGATGTTCTTTTTCTTTTCTATTTTCAATTTCATCTTTAATTTTTTTAATTCTTTGTGATAGTAAAACATCTTCACCAAGAACTAAGGAAATAGCTTCTTCTAAATCTTTATCACTTACAATCATATGATTATTAAATGCTGCAATTGTTTTTGATGTTTTTAAAATAGATATATCGCTTCTGTGACCTTCTGATGCTAAGTCCAAAGTAATTCTAGCTATTATTTCAAGAGATGTATTAGTAATTTCAACATCATTTAAAATTTCTTTTGCTTTAATAATTTTTCTTTGGAGTTCTTTTTCATCATCATTAAATTTACTTATGAATTTTTTAGGATTTTTTTCAAATTCTTCTCTTCTTTTCATTATTAGAATTCTATCTTCAATATCTGTTATTCCTTCAACTTTAATTTCAAGACCAATTCTATCAGATAATTGTCCTCTAAGTTCACCTTCTTCAGGATTCATTGTTCCGACTAAAATAAATTTTGAAGGATGGGAAATTGATATTCCTTCTCTTTCTATAGTGTTTACTCCAAATGACGCAGCATCTAATAATATATCAATAAGATTATCATCAAGTAAATTAATTTCATCAATATAGAGAATATTACGATTAGCCTGAGCAAGAAGTCCAGGTTCAAGAGCTTTTATTCCTTCTTTTAAAGCCTTTTCAATATCTAGTGAACCAATTACTCTATCTTCAGTAGCACCTAGAGGTAGTTCAACAACTTTCATTGGTTTTTTAATAGTTTCAATTTTTTCAGAATTATTATGTGTTTTTGAAAGTTCAAATTCTTTAAATGTCTTTTCATCTGAATTAAATGCACAATCTTTAATTACTTCAATTTCAGGAAGAAGATTAGCTAAAGCTCTAACTGCAGTACTTTTTCCAGTACCTCTATCGCCTTTAATTAAAACTCCTCCAATTGAGGGATTTATTGCATTTAAAATAAGAGCTTTTTTAATTTTGTCTTGGCCAACTATTGCTGTAAATGGGAA
>JAJDHW010000048.1 GCA_030266405.1 Methanobrevibacter sp. OttesenSCG-928-I08 | reverse complement strand
ATCTTCATATCTAACTTCAAAAAAAGGGGAGAGAATATTATATTTAGGATGTAATTTTAATAATTTAGAAAAACAAACTGCATTAATAATTCCTTGATCATTATGAAAAACTTTTCCATCATGGTCTTTTAGATAATCCACAAATTTATTTTCTAACTTATCTTCACGCCATTTTTTTAAATTCATAAGCAAAAATCCACTATTATAATAATCATCATCTTCAGAAAGTCCTATTAATGTTTTAATGTATTTGGGTCCTGCATCTAATACACCTGCACAATAATAATCATCAATATTCATTTGCCAAAGCTGTTTAAAAGAATTTGTAACCAGTGCATCACAATCTAAATATAATATTTTATCAATTTTGCCATCAAGTAAGGAATCTGCAAATAATCTAGAATATGCACTTAATGCCCTAGTAGAATGAATTTTTAAACCAACTACATCTTCAATATTATTATCATTAATAAATTTAATAAATATGTTGTTATCTTCCTTGTTAATCATTGAAATTATTTTATATTTATTTCTTTCACTAATATTTTTATCTATAACATAAATATTTATTTTTTCAAATGAATCCCTATTATTTTCTAAAAAAGAACAAATTGTTACTCCCATCAAAGGAGCATAATTATCATCAGAAGCTAATAAAATATTAATCATTGTCACACGAAATTATAACTAATAACAAATAAATTTATACAATTAACATTACTACTCTTAATCACCAATAAAATGTACTTTAAGACTCTTTGTGAATTTTTTACCAAAAGATCCTGTTCCACCAGTAATTAAAATAGTTTTATTGTCTAACATTATATACATCCATAATTTAAATATAAAAAATAATTATTATTAATTAATATATACATATTAATAATATAAATATTATATCTTAAATAAATTATAATTTAATTTTTGAGGAATTCGAATGAAAAAACCAGTAATTGCAGTTACAAGACCTTTCACAAGATCTAAAATAGCTAAAGAATTAATAGAAGAATTAGGAGGAAAAGCAATAATTACTCCAACACTAGACCTTCAACCAGTAAATTCAAATTCTTTAAAAAAATTAATTAAAGAAAAAGAAAATTTAGATTGGGTTATTTTCACATCTCCGACTTCTATTGAATCAATTGAGGAATTTCACCCTGATTTTAAAAATAATCTAAAAGCAAAAATAGCTGTTATTGGTAAAAAAACTGCTGAAATTGCTAAAAAGTTTAATTATAATGTGGATTTAATTCCAGAAGATTATACTGCTGAAGGACTTTTAGAATCTTTTGAAAATATCAATATAGAAAATAAATTTATTGGAATTCCAAGAACTTTTAGTGCAAGAGATGTTTTACCTGAAGGACTTAAAAAGCAAAATGCAGTAATATTACTAGCTGAAGCTTATCAATCTTTACTTCCAAGAGATATTGTTAGAATTGAGCTTTTAATTGATAAAATTAGATTTAATGAAATTGATGGAATTATTTTTACAAGTCCATTAACTGTTACAAATCTTTTTAAAGTTGCAGTAGATAAAGAAGAAATAGCTAAAAAATTAAGTGAAGATATTATAACAGTAGCTATTGGGCCAATTACAAGTAAAGAATTAGATAAATATAACGTTAAAAATATTTACCCAGATAAATATACAGTTAAAGATATGATAGAATTATTATTTAAAGAATGGAATGAATAAAATGCAAGATAAAATAAGTATAATTTTACCAATATTTAATGTAGGAAGTCATTTAAGAGGAGGAATTGATTCATTAGTTAATCAAACCATAGGTAGGGAAAATTTAGAAATAATTATGGTTAATGATTGTTCTACAGATGGCAGTGATAAAATCATTGATGAATATGCAGAAAAATATGACTGTTGTAAGGCAATTCACCATGAAGTAAATAGTGGTGCAGCAAATAAACCTAGAAATACTGGGATTGAAAATTCAACAGGAGATTATATAATGTTTTTAGATCCTGATGATAGGTATGTTTTAGATGCTTGTGAAACATTATATAATACTGTTAAAAAAACAAATGCTGATGTTGCTTTTGCAAGATTTAGAAGAATATTTACATATGGGGAAAAAATCCAAAAATCATATTCTCCTTACTTAGATAATTTAGAAAATAAATATCCTGATGAAACATTAGAAGAGGCTAATCCTTTAAATGTTTCTAATTTTATTTGGTCTAATGCATTAGAAAAATTACTTTATGGTAATGATATTGTAAAAACTTATGAGAGATCAAAACCAGTTGATGTTATAAAAATTAATAAAATTGAAGAAGAACCGGATCTTTTAAAAATGCCTCCTTCTGTTTGGACTAAAATATATAAAAGAGAATTGATTATAGATAATAATATTTTATTTCCAGAATTTATATCTGGAGATGACTTAGCTTTTGCTGATGAATGTTTTTTAAAAGCTAATGGAATTGTATTTTTAAATAATTACTTTAGTTATGATTATTTTATAAGGGATTTACCTGAAGATAAGTCTATTACAAATAATGTTAATGTAAGACTTTTAGCTGATTTGATGGATTCTTATATTTATTGTGCTGAAATTGGTAAAACTCACCCAGAAGAAATTAGAAATGTTATGGTTAATCCTCATTTAATGTATTGGGCAAATACTTGGAAAAATGCATCAATGACTAAAGAAGAAAATAATTTACTTTTAGAAAAACTTTATAAACTTCAAAAAATTCATAATGATGGATTTAAAACTAAATTCTTAACATCATCTATTATTAAGATGATTGAAGCTGCAAACCTTGTTAAAAAAAGTGATAATTAATGAAATATAAATATCTTATAGTTGGTGCTGGTTTATCAGGCCTTACAATAGCTAATAAAATAGCTAGTGAATTAAATGAAGAAGTTTTAATCATAGAAAAAAGATCACACATAGGTGGAAATGTCTATGATTCTTATAATAAAGATGGAATATTAATTCAAAATTATGGACCCCATATATTCCATACTAATGAAAAAGAAGTTTATGATTATTTATCACAATTTACAGAATGGATCCCATATGAACATAAAGTCCTAAGTTCTGTTGATAATAAGCTTGTTCCTATGCCAATTTGTATTGATACAATTAATGAATTATACAATCTCAATTTAGATGAAGAAGGTATGAGAAATTGGATAGAAAATGAAAAAGTTGATATAAAAGAAATTAAAACAAGTGAAGATGTTGTTCTAGCTAATGCAGGTGAAGATATCTATAATAAACTTTTTAAAAATTACACAGAAAAACAATGGGGAACATCTGCAAAGAATTTAGATTCTTCAGTTATTTCAAGAATTCCATTTAGATTTAATCATGATACTATGTATTTTGAAGATACTTATCAAGGAATACCAAAGAAAGGTTTTACTGCAATGTGTGATGAAATGGTGAAATCTGATAAAATAAAAATAGTATTAAATACTGATTATAAAGAAATTATTGATGAAATTGAGTATGAAACTTTAATTTATACTGGCCCTATTGATTATTTTTATGATTATAAATATGGTGAGTTATTATATAGAACTTTAAGATTTGTTAGTGAAACCTACAATAAAGAATCATATCAAAGTGTTGCAGTTGTTAATTATCCTAATGATTATAATTTTACAAGAATAACTGAGTTTAAAAAGTTAACTCAGCAAAAATCAGATAAAACAACTATTATGAAAGAATATCCTGGATTTAATGGTGAACCATGTTATCCATATCCAACAAAAGAATATTTAGATAAATTCCAAGAATATAAAAAAGATATGGATAAAGAAAATAACATTATATTTTTAGGTAGGCTTGCAGAATATAAATATTATAATATGGATTTAATTGTTAAAAGTGCTTTAGATGCTTTTGAAAATAAAATAAAAAGTGATTAAATATGATTATTTGGCCTGAATATTTTAATAAAAATCTTTCTTTAAGTGAAGGGCGTAAAATCCCAAAAGAAATAGCTATTAAAAATCCTACTATTAATGAAATAACAAATGCTTTAAGAAAATTAAAAATACAATTTACAGTAGAAAAAGATAAATCATATCCTGGTAAATGGTATGAGCATAATGGTAGAATAATAGTTGAAACAGACAAAAATAAATTAGAGCTTTTAGAAGAAATAGCTCAAAAAATGTAAAGATTATTATGGATGCATTACCTCAAGATATGAAAAAACTTTTTGAAATAGCTAAAGAAATTATAACTGAATCAGAGGATATTAAAATCTATTCACATATTGATTGTGATGGAATATCTGCTGGAGCTATTTTATCAACAATATTAGATAGGTTAAATAAGCCTCATGAAATTGAATTTGTTAATTTAGACAAGTTAGATAATTTAGAGCTTAAAAATGAATTAACTATTTTTTCTGATTTAGGTTCTGGTCAAAGTGTAGATAAATTAGCAAGTGAAAATAATAAAATTATCATTTTAGATCATCATCCTCCTTTAAGAGATTTAGATTATTATAAAAACAAACCATATACTTATTTAGAAATTAATCCTAATCATTTTGGTATTGATGGTTCATATGATGTTTGTGGTGGTGGACTTTCTTATTTTTTAGCTCGAGAATTCAATTACAATGATTTAAGTTGGATTGGTGTTCTTGCTTCTATTGGAGATATGCAAAATAGTAGAACTGGTAAATTTGAAGGTTTAAATAAAATTATTTTAAATGACAGCATTGAAGAAGGTTATGTGTCTGTTTGTGAAAACGATTTATCATTATATGGTAGGCAAACTAGACCTTTATTTGTAGCTTTATCTTATTTTAGTGATGTTAATTTACCTTTAACTAATAATAAAAATGAGTGTATAGCTCTTTTAAAAGACTTAGGTATTCCAAGAAAAGTTGGAGATAGAAGTAGAACTTTAAGTGATTTAGATAAGGGGGAAAAAGCTAAATTATTTTCAAAATTAGTAGATATGCTTTCTAAGGAAGTTCCTCCAAAATATATTCAATATATTCCAAAGCTTGTTTTAGCTGATTCTTATGATTTTTTAACTGAAAATCCTCATACATTCTTAAGAGATGCTTCTGAGTTTTCAACAGCTATGAATGCATGTGGTCGTAATAAACGTGAAGAAATAGCTCTAGATATATTAAAAGGAGATAGATTTTTAGCTTTAGATGAGTTAGAATATATTAGTAAAGATCATAAAAGATATTTATCAGAGCAGATAAGAGCTATTGAAGATAATAACAGTATAATAGAACTTAAAAATATCCAATATTTTGATGGTGAAGGTATTAAACCAGAAGTTGTTGGTACAATAGCTGGAATGATTTTAAGTTTAGGTAATTGGAGAAAGCCTATTATTGGTTTTACTAAAACTGATGATGGAGATATTAAAGTATCTTTAAGATGTTCTAGACTTTTAGCATATGATGGAATTCATTTTGGAAATATTATTCGTGAAGTTTCACAGGAATTAGGTGGAAATGGTGGAGGTCACTCTGTTGCATGTGGTGCATATCTACCAGAAGGTAAACAAGATGAATTTTTAGATAAATTAAACAATAGGTTAGAAGGTTTAATTGAAGAATAATTACATGTATTTTTAATTTAAAGATAAGAAATAGGTGAAGATAAAATGAAAACTTTTAAAAAAAGAGGATCCTTAACTCATTTTCAAATACTTGGAGAAATAGCTAAACAAGACCCTCATCTTAAACAAAAAGATCTTGCTGAATCATTAGATATTACAATTCAAGCAGTTTCTGAAAATATCAAAACATTAATTGAAGAAGGATATATTACCTCAAAAGACGGTAGATCTCCTTATAAAATAACTCAAAGTGGTATTGATAAGGTGAAAAAAGATGCAATTAGTCTTAGAAAATATTCCGATGATGTTCTAGAAACTATGAATAATTATAAGACTGTTTGGCCTGCAATAGCTAGTGAAGACTTAAAAGAAAATGATGAAGTAGGTCTTTATATGAGTGAGGGAATTTTATATGCAGGATATGCAAATCAATCTGCAAAAGGAATTGTTTTAAAAGATTCTAAAAAAGGACATGATGTTCCTTTAGGTTCCTTAAATGGTTTAATTGATCTTGAAATAGGTGAAGTTACAATTATAACATTACCTACAATTAAAGATGGTGGATCTAGTGCAACAGATTTAAAACTTATTAAAAAAACATATGAAAGGGAAAAAACAGAAAATCTTAAAGTAGCTGCTGTTGGTACAATAGCTCATGCAGTTGCAAATATTTTAGATATTCCAATAGACATTGAATATGCTCCACCACATGCAACAGCAAATGCTGCAAGAAAAGGATTAAACATTTTAGCATTATCTGTTGGAGATATGACTAAATCATTTATAAGAGAATTAGATGAAGAAAAAATAAAATATAATATTATAGATGGTCGAAAAACCATCTAAAATTTGTTTTTAAATAAAAAAAGAATTTAATTATTTGATTTTTTAACTATTTTTAATAATGCAGAAGCTATATCTAATGAATCATATTCTTCATCCATTAAAGATTCAATTATAGCATTTTCTTTAGTTAAATTATCATGTTCAACAGATTCTTTAATATTATCTAAAATTAAATTAGTTTTTATCTTATCTATATCCTTATAAGATGGGATTTTCTTTTCTTTAATTTTAGCTTTAGTATATCTTTGAATATCACGTAAATTATTAATTTCACGACCAGCTACAAAAGTAAAAGCATAACCAGTTTTACCAGCACGTCCTGTTCTACCAATTCTGTGAACATAATATTCACTATTATTTGGAACATCATAGTTAAAAACAACTTCAACATCAGGAACATCAATTCCACGAGCTGCAACATCAGTAGCTACAAGTATTTCAATTTTATCATTTCTAAACTTGTTCATTACTTTGTCTCTTTGATTTTGTTTCATATCTCCATGAATACCATCAGCAGAATAACCTCTACTTTTTAAATCTCTAACTAATCTATCAACACGTCTTTTAGTATTACAAAATATTAAAGCTAAATTAATATCATAAATATCTAATATACGAGTTAAAGCCTCAAGCTTCATCTTTTCACGTGCTTGGAAATAAAATTGTTCAATTTCAGGAACAATCATTTCTTGTTTTGCAATTTTTAAGTGTTTAGGATTTTTCTGATAAGCTTTAGTTATTTTTTTAATAGGTTTTGGAATAGTAGCTGAAAATAAAAGAGTTTGACGTCCTTTAGGAGTATGTCTTAATATTTTCTCAATATCCTCTCTAAAACCCATATCTAACATTTCATCAGCTTCATCTAATACAACTGTTTCAATCCCTGTTAAATCTAAAGTTTTTCTCTCAATATGATCTAAAACTCTACCAGGAGTACCAATTATAATATGAACTCCTTTATTTAATACTCTAATTTGTCTACCTATAGGCTGGCCCCCATAAACAGGCAAAACTTTAAGGTTTTTAATATAATTTCCAAGTTTACCTATTTCTCCAGCTACCTGTATACATAATTCCCTTGTAGGACATAGAATAATCGCCTGAGGAGATTTGTCCTTTACAAATATTTTCTCTAAAACTGGAATTCCAAATGCAACTGTTTTTCCTGTTCCAGTTTGTGCTTGTCCAATAATATCATTTCCTTCTAATGCTTCAGGAATAGCTAACTTTTGAATTGGACTTGGTTCTTCAAATCCCATATCAGAAATAGCTTTTTTGATATCCTTAGATATTTTAAAATCATTAAAATTTATATCATCCATAGTATCATCTAAAATAATTAATTAAGTAAAAAAGTAATGAAATAGTATTTTATAAAAAAAAATTAGAAAAAAATGCAAGAAAAAGAGCTCGAGTATTTTCAACAACTGA
>JAJDHW010000047.1 GCA_030266405.1 Methanobrevibacter sp. OttesenSCG-928-I08 | reverse complement strand
TAAAATATAAATATATATTTCTAAGTAATAAATTTCACAAGTAAAAAACTAAAAACATTCAATAATTACTCTTATTAAGTAATGAAAAATCATTACACAATAAGTAAAAACTAAAAACAAGTGATACAATGAGTTACAAAGTAATAAGTCCAGAAGAGCTAAAATCAGATTTAGAAAATAATAAAAATCTGCTTTTAATTGATGTTAGATCAAAAGAAGAGCACTATGAAAACAATATTCCAAATAGTGTTGTAATACCTTTAGATACTATAGATGAGAATATAGAAAGTAAACTAAAAGATAAAAATGAAAAGATATTTCTATATTGTCTAACTGGAAAAAGAAGCAAAATAGCTGCAGATATACTAGAAAAATTAGGTTATACTAATATATATGTTTTAGATGGTGGAATTAACAATTGGAATCATGAAAGTGAAAAAGCATCAGTATGTTCATTATAAAATTAATGAGCATGAATTTTATTTTTTTTTAATTCATCTTCAAAATCAAATAATAAATTTTAATTATTATTAATATTAAAATATTTTTATATATAATATTTTAAAATTTAAGTGAAGTGAATAAGATGAATAATAAACTGTTTAAAGTTAGTTTATTACTTTTAATTGTATTATTTTCAATAAGCTTAGTTTCTGCTGATGGAAACTTCTCTACATTGCAAAATGATATTGATAATGCAGGTAATGAACTTAATATAAGTAAAAATTATACATTTGATGAAGACACCGATAATGATTATAGTGAAGGTGTTCTTATCAGTAAAAATAATTTTGTGATTAATGGTAATGATTTTACAATTGATGGTGTAAATCAAGCTAGAATATTTAAAATTACAGGAAATAATGTAACAATAAATAATTTAAATTTAATTAATGGATATACTACTAGTAATGGTGGAGCTATTTATAATAATGGTGTTAATTTAACTATAATTGATTCTACTTTTTATAATAACTTTGCAAATCAAAGTAGTGGTGGAGCTATTTATAATTTAGGTGAAAACCTTTTAATTAGTGGAACTAATAATTTTCAGGATAATACTGCAACAAGAGAAGTAATTGGAGCTGTAATATATTCTAATGTTACTGGTGGTGGAGCAGTTTATAATGATGCTAATGGATTTATTTTAGAAGGATCTAATATTTTTAAAAATAATTATGTAGTAATTAGTAATTTTAAAAACACTAATATAAGTCACCATGGTGGTGGAGGAGCTATATACTCTAATGGAAATAAAACCACAATAAGAGGATCTAATATTTTTGAGAAAAACCATGCTATTACTAATTCTAGTGATAATGTGAACATTTCTATGCATTATGGTGGAGGAGCAGTAGCTATCGTTGGTATAAATGCTTTAATTACTGGAGATAATATTTTTAATGATAATTATTTAAATGATGTAGCTCCATTTGCTAATAATACTCGATGGAGGGGATATTACTATATTGTTGGTGGTGGAGCTCTTTATTCATTCCATAATTCAAATTATGGTAAAGACTTAGAATCTGCTCTTACAATAAGTGGAAATAACAATTTTACGAATAATAAAGCATCATATTATGGTGGTGCAATTTATTTAGCTAGAGGATATAATTATCTTTTAAATGGATCAAACTTTTTTGAAAATAATTCTGCTGTAGAAGGTGGTGCAATTTACAATAATTTTGTCACTAATTTCACTATAAATGGATCTAATTTATTTAATGATAATAAAGTTAGTGGACCTGTTCTTGGTAAAGGTGGTGCAATTTATAATACTGGTTATTTTTTTAATATAAATGGGGATAATCAATTTACAAATAATTATGCTTTGTCTTATGGTGCTGTAATTCATAATAATGGTGGAAGTTATTCTGGAATAAATGGAAATAATATATTTTTAAATAATAGTGCTGATAGTGAAGGTGGAGTTCTATATAATGAATTTGGTTCATTTTTCACAATATCAGGTTCTAATGAATTTATAAATAACTATGCAAAAAATAATGGTGCTGTAATTTATAATTATAGAAATAATTTCACTATTGAAGGTAGTAATTATTTTTCAAATAATCATGCAGGAAATGGCGGTGTAGTTTATATATCTTCACAACTGTATGATCCTCCAGCAAATTTCACTATTAAAGGTTCTAATGTTTTTGAAAATAATAAAGCACAGTATTATGGGGGAGTTATTTATAATGCACTAGATAATTTTTATTCTCCAAAAAATCGTAATGTTAATTTCTTAATTTTAGGAAATAATGAGTTTATAAATAATACTGCATTACAAGGAAGTGTATTATATAATTATGGTCCAAATGCAACTATAAAAAGTAATAATAGCTTTATAAATAATTCTGGTAATGTAATTTATAATCTTGCTCAAAATTTAACTATATTTGGTAATTATTTCAGTGGAAATAAGGGTATAAATATTCAAACTAGTACAAATTCTTCAACTTATATTATAAATTCTAATTTTAATATTAGAAATAATTATGTTGTTGCAAATTATGGTATATTATATTTAGAAAATAATACTATAAATTCAAACATCAATGAAAAAATATATAATAAAGGAGATATAACAAGTCCAATTTCTATAAAAGTATTAAATAATTCTACATTAAGTGTAAAATATAGGGATACTGCTTTATTAAATGCTACTATTCGTGATGATAGAAATAATATTATTGTAGGTGGAAATTTAACTGTTATAATAAATCAAACAAACTACACTACTAATCATTATATTAATGGAATATATTTCCTAGAATATCTTGCAAATCTTGATGTTGGTCTTTATGATGTAACTGCTTCATATAATGCTACAAATATTACTAATATTAAAGGTCAAATCAATATAACAAAAGGAGATCCAAAAATATTCATTGATGCTGATGATAGTTTAGAAGGAAAAAATGCTACAATTACTGTAAATGTACCATATGGTACAGGTAATGTTACAATAACAGTTAATGGTAGAAATTACACTTCAAAATTAAATAATAGTCAAGCAATATTTTCAGTTGGTGGTTTAGGTAAAGGTCAGTGGAATGTTTCTGCATTTTACAATGGGGATAGTAATTATGAATCAGGAAGCAATATAACTACATTTAATGTTTATAACATTATTTTAAGTGGTAAAGATATTATAATGTACTTTAAAAATGGTACTCATTATATTATCAGTCTAACTGATACAAATAATAATCCTTTAGCTAATATGACTATTTATTTAACTATTAATAATGTAACTTATGAAAGGAAAACTAATGAATCTGGAATGGCTTCTTTAGCTATTAATTTAAATCCTGGTTTATATGCTATTGAAGCTAGTTTTATTAATACTAATGAACATTATGCTAAAAACATAACTAATACTGTTTTTGTTAATGAAACTATTTATGGTGAAGATATTACTAAATTATTCCGTGATGATACTCAATTTAGTGCTACATTTTTAGATGGTCAAGGTAAACCTTTAGCTAATCGTAATGTAACATTTAATATAAATGGAGTATTATATACAAAGAAAACAAACGAAAACGGTACAGCAACTTTAAATATAAATTTAAATCCTGGAAATTATATTTTAACAGCTATTCATCCAGATACTGGATTACAAATGTCATATAATATTACAGTTTATCCAACAATCTTTGGAAGCAATATAACTAAATTTTACAAAAATGAAACACAATATTCAGTTATAGTTTTCAAGAATTACACTTCTTTTGCAGTTAATGCTACAGTAACATTTAATATAAATGGGGTATTATATAATCGATCTACTGGTAATGATGGAATAGCTACATTAGATATTAATCTTTATCCTGGAGATTATATAGTAACAGCAACAACAGAGAATGGTTTAAGTATTAGTAATAATATTACTGTTTTACCGACTTTAATTGGTGAAGATTTAAATAAAACCTTCTTGGAAAATAAAACATATGATGTTAAAGTATTAAATGGAACTGGTAAACCATTACAAAATCAAAATGTAACTATAAACATAAATGGTAAAATTTACACTAAACTTAGTGATGGTGAAGGAATAGCTAGATTAGACATTAATTTAAATCCAGGTAGCTATATTGCTACAGCTTCATGGAATGGTTATAGTACTAGTAATATTATTAAAGTAGAATAAATTTTATTCTACTTCTTTTTTTTATATAAAATAAATATATTTTTTTAAAATAAATGATTTAATTTTTATTTAGAAGTAAAATCTTCATCATATTCTTCCATACCAATACTTTCAAGAGGAATTAATGGTTCATTATTACTATTTAACTCGTCCATAACTTCTTGTTCAAGTTGAGTATAAGAAATTTTACCTACTTTTGTAACAGGTAATTCATCTCTAAAAACAAACTCTCTAGGTATGCTAAATTTACTAAGATATTCTCTGCAACATGTAAATAGCTCTTTTTCTAATTCTTTTGATGGTTTAAAACCTTTCTCAAGAACTATGTATGCACGGATTCTCTCGATTTGATAAGTATCTGGAACTCCTATTACACAACAATTAGCTACTGCTTTATGGTTTATTAATACATTTTCAATTTGTGAAGGGAAAACAGAATAACCAGAGCTTTTAATTATTCTTTTAATTCTTTGTTTGAAATAAACAAATCCATCTTTATCCATACTGCCTAAATCTCCAGTATGAACCCAAATGTGGCCATCAGCATGTTTTTTAAGGACTAAATCAGTTTCTTCTTTTTCATGATAATATTCTACCATAACTGTAGGTCCAGATATACATATTTCACCATTTTCATCAATAGAACATTCTTCTTCTGTGCCTATTTTACATATTTTATATAAAGTATCTGGAAATGGAATACCAATACTACCGAATCTATATTCTGATGCTGGAGTTAAACAACTAGCTGTTACAGTTTCAGTTAAGCCATATCCTTCTTTTATTGTAACAGTTGCTCCTCTATTAGCTATAAATTCTTCAAAATTTACTTTAATATCATTAGGTAAAGTATCTGCTCCTGAAAAGATTCCTTTCAAACAAGAAAAATCAGAATTTGCCATATTTTTACTTTGTGTTAAAGCTGTAAATAATGTTGGAACTCCTGCAATAAATTCTGGATGATGTTTGTTAAATGTTTTTGTAAAATCTTCTACACTAAATTTTGGAACAAGAATGGAATTTCCTCCAAAACATAAAACAGTGTGCAATGAAACTCCTAAACCAAATCCATGGAATAATGGCATGATACACATCATTTTATCATATAATTTAACATCAGCTTGAGAACCTGTTTGTAAAGCAAGAGCATTAAAATTTAAATTAGATAAAACAACTCCTTTTTGATTACCTGTTGTTCCACCAGTATATAATATTACTGCAGGATCATTTTTTCCCCATTTTGGATAATCATAAGAGGTAGTAATATCTAAATTCATTAAATCTTTCCAAGTAATGATATTATCTCTTTTAGGAGCTTTAGGAATTTTACGCCCTCCAAGAATCCAATATCCTAAAGATTTAGCTGAACTAAGATAGTCTTGTACTTTACATACAATAATTTTCTTTAAATCAAGCTTTTTACTTACTTTATCAAAATTTTTAAATGCAAAATCAGTTGTAATTGCAAATTTACTCTCTGTTAATTTTAAATAATATTCTATTTCTTTTGGTGCACTTAATGGATGTATCATATTAGAAATAGCACCTATTTTATTTATTGCATAAAATGATATTACAGCTTGAGGAATATTTGGAAGGCAAACTGTAACTTTATCTCCTTTTTTAATTCCTATTTCAATTAATGATTCAGCACATTTATTAATTAACTCTAGTAATCCCCCATAATTTAATTGTAAACCCATATATTCTATTGCATGAACTTCTGGAATTTTATTAGCTGTGAATTCTACCATTTCATACATGCTTTTATCAGGATAATCAATATTAGGGAGAACACTCTCAGGATAATATTTTAACCATGGTCTATTATATTTTAAATTATCTTGTGCTGGTTTTAATAAAAACTCATTTAAATTTTCCATAATATCTTTCTCACACAATATTTTATTTTTTTTAAAATATTCCTTTAAATTTATTAATAAAGGTTTAAAGTTCCTTAATATTTTATTTATTTTTTATTAAATAGCTTATTTATACTTATATGTATTTTTTCATTTTTTGCATGTTTTTAATAAAAAAAATTTAAATTAACTATCAATTGGATATTCTTTTAATCTTTCATTTAATTGGTCAGGATTTTCAAAAATGTCATTTAATAACTTTAAACTTTGTATTAAATAATATCCGTCAGTTATTCTCTCATCCATTGTAATTCCTAACTCTACCATATATTTTTCTTCAGGACCTTTATCTGTAATAACTGTTTTTTTATGGACTTGACCTACTGTAATAAATAAGGAACTTGTACCTCTATCATATAAATGGTGAATTGGAACATTTGATAAACCTAAACTTCCAAGATTTGAAATAAAAACAGAAGATTGCATAGGATCTATTGGTTTCATAAAATCAGGGTAATGCCCATTATCAGTTAATTTGTCTAATATCCACATAAAAAATGTAATAATAAAATTAGGTAATTTAACAAATGAATTAATAAAATCCCCTGTATCATCACTTTCTTCAGTTTTAACTCCTTTAATAACGGGATTTACAATAGTTTTAATATCATCAATATTAGAATCTCTCTCAAAACTTGAAACTACAACACTTTCTTCTCCTTCATCACTATATTCCTTTTTTATAACATAAGCTACATCAATATTATGTCTTTGATATATTTTTTTACCAGCTATAAATCTGTTTAAATGAGGTCTTAAAGCAAAAATTCTAACAATAGCTGCTATAAAAAACTGATTATAATTATATTTTATTTCTTCAGAATCAAGCTCTTTATTTTTTCTATTTAAATATTTTACAATCTCTGTTGCATCATAAGTTTCTTTAAAATAGTTACTAGATCCAGTACGAGTTTTCATTAAAAAAGGAATTAACTTTTGAAAAGGATCTATGTCTTTTACTTCATATCCATCCCAACGGTCTCCTTTTTGTTTTTCACGTTTATTAGCTCTAGAGGAATTGTTATTATCTAAACTCATTATTTCATCCTGTAAATTTAAATTTTTTAAATAATTAAAAATTTTAATAATAAATTAATATTGTGGACCGTTTATTTCTGAGAAAAGTTTCTGATATATAATTTAATTTATTTTGTAAAATAGCTAGTAAAAAAGGCCATACATGGGAATTGTTTAGCATACTAATTAAATTTATCTATTCTAAATGTTGTTTTTATGAAATAATTTAAAAAGGAAAATAAAATAGAAGAATAAAATTAGTTTATTAGAAAATTTAAAATAAGACTTAAAAAATTTTTAAAAAAAGAAAATGATGTGGGTTTAAATTTAATCTAAATCAATATCAGTATTTAATAAAACAACATCTTTAATTGTTTCAACTTTATCAAAATTGATTTTCTCAGTGTCTCTTGAGAATAGGCCATTATCTAACTTTACAATAATGTCAGTAATAACACCATCATCTTCATTAAACTCAATATTTTCAACTTTACCAACAGATTGACCTGCAGTATCTATAACACTCATTTTTAATAAATTTTTAATATCCATAATATCACCTTAGATTTTAATATTTAATAAAATAACATCTTTTACATTGTCGACTGCACTAAATTTTATTTTTTCTTTTGATTTAGAAAATAAACCATCATCTAATTTAACAACAATATCCTCTGCTATACCAGTAGATTCATCGATATCTACATCATCAACTTTACCTATATTTTGCCCACTAGCATCAACTACATTCATACCTATAAAATCATTAGCTTCCATTATATTCTAACTCCTAAAATTTATTCATTGATGTCAATACCAATATTTAAAACGACATTATCAGAAATACCTTGAATTTTATCAAATGTCACATCTATTTTCTCATGAGAAAAATATCCTTTATGTAATTCAATAACAAATAAGTTTATTTTTCCATTAACTTCATCAAAATCAATTTTTTTAATTTTACCAATATCTTGACCTTTATGATCAATTACAGTCATACCATATATCTTTTTTAAACTTACCATAATTTTGCCTCAAAACATACTATTTATTATAAAATCGGATTTTTTTAAGCTATAATTCTTTTTAAAATAATTATATTATCTATCTAGAAGTTTTACCACACCATATATAATTAAAAATATTCCAACAATCCAACCTAAGATATCTGGTACGAAAATAACTAATATTCCTGCTAAAATCGCTAATATGCCAATAATTTTCATGTTTTCCATAATATCGCCTAATAATTTTATTTTAATGTAATGATATTATAT
>JAJDHW010000046.1 GCA_030266405.1 Methanobrevibacter sp. OttesenSCG-928-I08 | reverse complement strand
AAAAATAATAAATATTTCTAAAGATGCTTTAGAAGGTGAAATAATTAATGTAAATAATTCTATTATATGTCCAAGTTTTTTAAATGCCCATACACATATTGGGGACTCCATAATTAAAGATGAAGGATATGGTTTAAGTTTTGATGAAATAGTTAAACCACCTTATGGACTTAAACATATTGCTCTTGAAAATGCAAGTAAAGAGCATATAATTAATTCTATGAAAGTCAGTATGTGGAATATGCTAAATTCTGGAACTACTCATTTTATAGATTATAGGGAAGGAGGAATTGAAGGAATTAAACTTTTAAAAGAAGCAGCTGAAAATATTCCAATTAGTCCTATAATTTTAGGAAGAGATGATATCTTTTTTGAAGAAGAACCTGATTTAAACAAAGCTAAAAGGACTATAAGAAATATTTTAAAAATAGCTGATGGAATAGCTCCAAGTGGATTTGGGGAAATCACTGAAGAGATAGCTATTCTAATTAGTGAAGAATGTGAAAAACAAAATAAAATTTCTTCAATACATGTAGCTGAAAGTAAAGATTCACAAGATAAAGCTATTGAAAAATACGGTAAAAGTGAAATTCAGATAGGTTTAGATTATAAGTTTAATCAATTAGTCCATTGTACTAATCCATTAGAGGAAGATATTTCTTCTATAAATAATAATGTTAATATTACAGTTTGTCCAAGAGCTAATGCATTACTTGGAGTTGGTATTCCTCATTTAAATGAGATGGTGTCTAAAAATTTATCTATTAATATAGGAACTGATAATTTAATGTTAAATTCTCCGAATATGATGAGGGAACTAGAATTTACATTTAAATTAATGCAAACTTATTCTAATCCAGTTAATCCTAAAGATATTTTAAAAATAGCTACTATTCCTCAAAATTTAAATATTAATAAGCAATGTATTGAAGAAAATAATTTTGCTCAATTTTTCATTACTAAAAATTTTTCTAAAAATCCTTATCTTAGTATAATAAATAGAACTGAAACGAAAGATATAATTAATATCATAAATAGAGATAAGATTATTAATATATAATAATAAATATTCAATTGATATTTTTCATATTTATAAAATTTAATTAAAGGAGATAATTATCATGTACAAAAAAATACTTTTACCGACTGATGGATCAGAATATGCAGAAAAAGCAGAAAAGCATGCATTATTCCTTGCAGAAGCTAGTGGCGCAGAAATATTAGCTTTAAGTGTAGTCGAAAACTCTTACTTTGTAGGTCTCCCTTCAGATGATACTGTCTTTCATGTAAATGAAATGTTAAAATTAGAAACTGAAAAAAATCTTGATAAAGTTGAAAAAATGAAAGAAGAAGTCCATAGTGATGTAAAAATCACTTTGAAAGTAGAAGAAGGTTCTCCTGCTGATATTATATTGGACACTATTGATAAAGAAGATATTGATCTTGTAGTTATTGGTAGTTCTGGTAAAAGTGGTTTTGATAGATTTATTATGGGTAGTGTGGCAGATAAAGTTGTTAAAGCAGCAAAATGTTCTGTTTTAGTAATTCATTAATTATTATTTATTATTTATTATTTAATTTAAAGACTTTTTAAAAGACTTTATATGGGTTAGTTGGTGTTAGAATGTTAGTGAAAAGAATAATGTCTAAAAAAGTTATTAGTGTTTCAGTTCCAGGAAATAGAGAAAAAGCACTTGAAATCATGAGAAAAGAAAAGGTTTCTGCAATTCCTGTTACTAAAGGAGATACTAATATGTTAGTGGGTTTAATAACCCGTTCAGATTTAATTAATAATCCTGATGAAGAACAAATAGCTATGTTGATGTCTAGGGATTTAAAAACTGTTAATCCTGAAGATGAATTGAAAGAAGCAGCTAAAACAATGATTGATAATGATATTAGGAGAGTTCCTGTTGTTAATGATGATTATGAATTAGTAGGAATTATAACTTCTTTTGATATTGTTTCACTTGCTCTTACTAAATTAGATATTGAAGATTCAGTTGAAAATTATATGATTACTACTGTTCCTACAACATGGGAGGATACTCCATTAAATGTTGCATTTGAAAGTATGAAGCAATTTGGACTTAAATCTATTTTAGGATTAAATAATCTTGGTAAACTAACTGGTATTTTAACAGAAACAGATTTCATAGCTGAAAGTGAAATTATTTCTGAGAAAACTGAGCACAGTTCTACAGTTGGTACTGAAGGAGACAAATGGTCTTGGGATAGTACTTCTGTTTTATATATTGAAAAGAATCGTCTTAGATTTACAGATAAATTAGTTAAAGATGTTGCTACAGAAAAAGTAGAAACAGCTAATGCTAAAACTAAAGTATCTGAATGTGCTAAAAAAATGAAAGCTGATAATATTGAACAAATTCCAGTAACAGATGTTGAAGGAGAATTAATAGGACTTGTAAGAGCTAGTGATTTAATAAAAGCTATTGCAAATGACTGATTCTTGGGATATGATGGATAGTAGGCCAATATTAGTTATAAAAACTATTGATGGAAACAAAATTGGAGTTAGAGCTAGAATTGAAGAGGATTTTATTGAACATGAAATTGTCTTAAATTCAGTTTTAGCTTATTATTGGACAAATAAACTTCCAGTGGTTGAAAAATTTATTGAATTATTCGAATCAGTTATCAAAAGAACTATTAATGAGCTAATGCCTCATAAAAACTTATTTTTAAAGTATCAGTTAAAAGCTAATGATGAATTAGATAAAGCATCATCTATAAAAATTAAATTAATTGAAGTTAATGCTGATGGGATTGAATTTAGATTAGATGGTAAAGAGATTGTTTTAAAAGGAATTGATGGTAACGAAGTTGATTCTGAAAATTCTAAAACAATTTTTGATAAAGTTTTTGAAAAAAATATTGAAACTCCAGATATTGTTTTAAATAAATATAAAGATTTTAATAAAAAATAATATTATATTTCTCTTCTTAAGTTTGGTAATATTTTTAAAAACTCCTTTTTTGCTTCTTTTTTATTTTTAAATCCATTACCTATTATTTTACCATCATCAAATATATGGATATTTCCTGTTTTTATATAATTATTATTTAATTTAGAATTTTCAAATATTTTTTGAGTTTTACTAAGATTTATATTATAAGGTAATTGATATTTGAAACAATTATTTTCCTCATCATAGTCTAAAAAAAACTTACCTTTTTCTTCAATAGGGCTTAAATTTAAACATACTTTTTTAAATCCATATGATTTTAATTGATTGTCAATTAAATTTAATTTATTTTCATCAAGTAAAGGACTTATTTTATCTACTTCACATATACTAATATTTTCTTTTTCCCTAACTTTGACTATTTCACAATCAGTATGATTTTTAATAAAGTCTTCAGACTTTTGAATTCTTTGAATTTTTTCTTTAGTTAAATTTGTATTAATTCTTGTTGCAAGACAGGTACTTGATTTTAAATATTTAATATCATTAATATCAAGGTATTTATGAATTTCAAAGCTTTCTAAACCTCCTTTAACAAAAGGACTTTCTATATTATTTTTATAGTTAATTAAAATTCCTGGTCTATCATCTAATAAATCACTAATATTTGTACCATCAATTATTGTTTTAAAACCTCTAGAATTAGCTAATTTTATTATTTCAGAATACATTAAATCTCTACATAAATAACAACGATTAGGTTTATTTTCAATAAACTCATCATTTTTATAGAAATTCATATCAATAATTTCTTGAGGTAATTTCAGAGTACTTGCAATTTTTTTAGAACCACTTAAAAAATCACTGGGCATTAAATGATTATTTACTGTAATAAGTAAAACTTCACTAGCAACCTTTTTAGCAATATAAGAAATTAATGTGCTATCTGCACCACCAGAAAAAGCTATAGCTATTTTTTTATTTTTTAAAATATCTTCAACTATTTTTATTTTATCCTCAATCATGAAATCCTCTTTTTAATATATTCTAAAACCTTTTTCGAATCTTCCTTTTTAATATCTTTAGAGTTACGGATAAAACTAATAAGATTATCTTTCTTTTTATCATTTAAATCAACTTTTTTTAATATATTTGAATAAGTACGTTTAGGATAGTAAATAGACTTAGTTATTTTTATAATTTCTTCTTTTTCAGCAGAATTAATAATATTTTCATTTTCAGCTTGATTCAATATATAATTTATAGACACCAAAGCTTCAGATAACTGTTCTAAGGTATCTGGATCTAAAACTACTGCAACATCATCATCTGAAGTTATGTTTCCATTTGAATATTCATTATAAACATAACCAATTCCAATCATTCCAAGAGAATCTAATTCCGATGCTCTTAAAGCCCCCATACTAGATGCTCCAACTACTAAAATATCTCTTTTAATGGCTTCAAGTATTTCTTTATGTCCAACAGCAGGAGATTGATGAAATACACCATCTATAATAACAATAATATCGGGATTTATTTTTATATCTTCTAAAATATCTCCTCTTTTTATAGGTTTTTTATAAATGATTTCATTTTCACTGTCATTATCTAAAATTGACCTGGCTTCTTCATGTGAAATAGATAATCCAGTATATACTATTATTTTTCTCATTTAAATCAAATTTTTAAAAATCTTTTTCCTAAACGACTGCTATCTATAGAATAAAGTTCTAATGTAGGAATAATGACACGAGCTACACTAACATCAAGTTCTTCTCTTGTTAAATCAGTATATAATATTTTATCAATATTACATTTTTGTAATTCTTCTTTTGCAGTTTGAATATCATTTTTAATAGTAGATGATCCTTTATTTTCAATTTCTTCAAAATTAATAGTATTTTCTTCTTTTCCAAAATAGTGTTTATTTATTTTTTTCATACGTTCATAACCAGCTTTTCGCATGAAATCAGCTCTTACAGTATCTTCTCTGGCTCCATGAATTTGTGTTGCTCTACTTTGTGCAACTTCTGTTAAAGCCCGGGATATAGCTATTTCAGGATTTAAATGAGTTCCTACTCCGAGTGTTAAAAGTGCAGGATCTTTTAATAAAGTATCATCTGAACTTGCAGCTATTGTACTTATACCAATATCTGCTGTTAAATCTAATAGTTTAATATTTATAGATTCTTTTTCAAACTTATCTAAAAGATTATTAACAAGTGGACTGGTAATACTTTCTTTATTAATTTCTTTTTTATTTTTTTTTGTAAGTTCAAATATACTCCATGCATCCCTTTCAATTAATTCATATATTCCGTGTAAAATAGCTTCTTCTAAGCTATTTCCAGATGCAATACCATTAGTATTAGATTTAAATAAAGAATTTGTATTTTTAGAAGGAGTATATGGGTGGTAAATACTATTTGATGGAACATAATATTCTTTTTCATCTATAATATCTATAGCTTTATTCCATTCTAATTCAATGTCCTTTAATTCAGTAGATTTAGGTAAATTCAAATCTTCAATATTTATAGGATTTCCATAATTACTTATTTCATCTATTGTTCCAAGAATAATGTCATCATTTTCTTGTTTTTCAGCAGAATATCTTTCAAAACCTTCCATCATTGCAGAAGCTTTTGCTTGTGTTGTGTCTACTCCTTTTCCAGAATAAATACTTATACTTCCTTCTTCAGAAGTAGGTCTTATTGCAGAAAATACAGGAATTCCTATTCTATCTAAATCAGTAATTTCTGTTATACGTGTAATTCCAGCTATTTTTAACTTATTTTCATGATTTTTTATTGTTTGGGAAGGAGAAATTATTCTATGAGTCCCTTGAAAGTATTTAATTGGAGTATTTTCAAACATTTGAATCAGTATTTAATTATATTCCTAAAATCATTCTTACAATAGTTTCTACACCTAAAGTCATGCTGAAATAAGTCATTATTCCTGCAATAGCTATACTAATTATCCAAATAATAGGATTCCATCTTAATACTTTAGATCCATCTAATCCTCCAAAAGGTAATAAATTAAATACAGCTAAAAAACTATTAATAGAAAATCCTATTGACAATGTTAGAAATATAAGTGCTATGATACTATTTTGGAATGCTAATGGATAAATAAGTACGGAAATAAGTAAAAATATTAAAGCAATAGCTATATTTGTAACAGGTCCTGCAAGTGAGATTATCCCATTTTGTTCTTTACTTACATTATTGCCATAAGTATATACTGCTCCTGGTGCTGCAAACATAATTCCAAAAAATAATGCACTTACTAATGCAAGAACTAATCCTGGAGCCCATAGTTTATACTCTGCCCAATAACCATAATGCATTGAACTAAGTTTATGAGCTATTTCATGAAATATAAAACCAATTCCAACACCTACCATAGATATGGGTAATAATAGTTCCAAAGAAGAAAAAGTTCCATTTGAAAACATTATTGCAAAACCTAAAGAAATGACTAAAAAAGAAATAATAAGGTCTCTTATTTCATTACGTGTAAATTTAAACATACTTTATAAATATTACTTTTTATAATATAAATATATATTATATTAATAAAAAATTTAGTTCTTGGTGCTTATTTTGTCAAATATTTCTAAAAATAATGTTCATATTGAAAATATACTTAAAAAAATGGAAAAAAAGGGTTATGAGGGATATTTATTAAGTCAATTTACAAATATATTTTATATATCTAATTATTTTCCAACTAGCTTTGCTTTTTGTATAATTAAGGAAAATCCAATTATTTTTACCTCAAAAATGGATATGGAAATAGCTAATAAAACATCAGATATTGAGATTATTGAATTTAAATCTTTTTCTATTATAAACGATATTTTAAAAGAAGAAGGAATATCTAAAATAGCCATAGAACCAAGTCTTCCTATTAGTACCTTTAAAAAATTTGAAAAAGATTTTAATTTAGGTATTGAAAATTTTATAAGTGAAGAGAGAATGATTAAATCTCCTGATGAAATTTCTAAAATTACTAAAGCTACAGAAATTGCTCAAAAATCAATGAAAGAACTTGATATTTTATCAAAATATGAAAAAAAAGCTACAGAATTAGAACTTGCATATGAACTTGGAAAAATTATAAGGGATAATGGTGCTGAAAAAGAATCTTTTGATACTATAATTACAAGTGGAGCTAATTCAAGCTTACCTCATGCAGTCCCTTTAAATAAACCTTTGGAAAAATTAATTTTAATGGATTGGGGTGTAAAATATGAAGGATATTGCTCAGATAATTCTAGAACTATAGTATCAACTGAAAAAGAACATGAAATTTTTGACATTGTTTTAGAAGCCCATAATAAAGCTATTAAATTCATTAAACCTGGAATCAAATCTTGTGAAGTCGATAAATTTGCAAGAGGTATAATATCTGAATATGGGTATGGAGATAATTTTATTCATTCTACAGGTCATAGTTTAGGTTTAGATATTCATGAAAGCCCTAATTTTTCTAAAAAAGATGAAACTATTTTAGAAAAAAATATGGTGATGACTGTAGAACCGGGAATTTATTTAGAAAACGAATTTGGTGTTAGAATAGAAGATACTATTCATATTGGTAATAAAGGAAAAATTATAGGCAATTTGCCATATATTATTGAATAAATATTATTGATTTCTAATAATAGTAATACTTATATTCTAAAAAGTATTAATTATTTTCATGGTTGAAATAAAAATTATTTCTTTATTTGCTGATTTTTTAGAAGATAAAATCCCTGAAAAACAAATCCTTTATTTTCAAGAGTTTTTACTTTCTGCAGGTATTGTTACTGTTGCTTCAAAGGTATTATCTATTATAATATTATTTTTTCTTTTTTTAGAACTTATTTTATTTGTATTTAATTCTTTTTTTAATTTAAACATAGTTATTTTTACTATTCCTTTTGTTTTTATTATATTTTTTATTTCCTATATTATCATAATCTCAGAAAGAAGAAAAAATGAAATAGAAGAAGCTAGTCCTGATTTTTTAAGACAACTATCATCGGTTCTTAGAGTTGGATTAAGTTTTGAAAATGCTATGGAAAATATTTCTAATTATGGGTCTGGACCATTATATGATGAGATTAGAAGAACAATTATTGAAATAAAAATGGGTAAAAACTTTGATGATGCTTGGATTTCTTTAACTTCAAGATTAAATTCAAAAGAGCTTGAAAGAATTTTTAATATAATTTTAGAAGGAAGAAAAAGTGGAGCAAGTTTATCAAATGTTTTAGAAGATATTTCAAATGATTTAAGAGAAATGATGGTAATAAAAAGAGAAAGAAGAGCATCTGTAATGATGCCAGTAATGTTTTTAATAATATCTGCAATAATAGCTACTCCCTTTTCTCTAGGGATGGTAAGTATTTATTCTAATTTTATGGAAAACTTAGGCCAATCTGGACAATTAATATCAACAGCTGTACTTGCTGGAGAGTTATATGTAATAATTCATTCAGTTTTAGTTGGATTTATAATAGGTTTAATTCTTTATGGTGATTTTAAAAAAGGTTTAAAATTTTCTATTCCTTTAACAATAGTTGCATATTCT
>JAJDHW010000045.1 GCA_030266405.1 Methanobrevibacter sp. OttesenSCG-928-I08 | reverse complement strand
TCCTTATATCAGCTACTTGGACAAAGTTTAGTTGCAGTAGTTTTAATTTTAGTTTTCTTATTTATTTTAGCTTTAGCTCTTGGAAAAGTTTTAATTAAAAAAGATATACTTATTTTTCCACAATTAATTATCTTTGTTTTAGATGTTTTCTATTCACCTCTTAAAAGAATTGCAAAAGCTTTAAAATTCGATGAATCTTTAATAGATCATATAGGTGTAGAAGTTAGAAATAATGTTAATCGTCAAAAATTTCTTAAAATTCCTCCTGAAAAGAAATTGATTTTCCTACCTCATTGTTTAAGACACAGAGAATGTGAAGCTATTTTAAAAGAAACAGGTTTAGTTTGTACAAGTTGTGGTAAATGTTCTATTGGAGTTATAATGGATAAAGCTACACCAATGGGATATAAATTGTTTATTGTACCGGGTTCTAGTTTTGTTAAAAAAATTGCTCGTGAGAATAAGTTTAAATCTGTTGTTGGAATAGCTTGTTATGAGGATTTAAATCAAATTATGATGAGTTTATCTGAATTTCATCCTCAAGGAGTTGTTTTATCTAGAACTGGTTGTTATGAAACAAAAGTTGATGTAAAATCAGTTTTTGATATTATTGGATATAAAAAACCAATTCATAAAAAAGAAAATTATGCACTTGATAGTGAGCTTTGTATAAAAGAAATTGATGATAATATTTAATATTTTTTTTATGATTTATTGTAAATATTTTTTAAATGAATTTTCTCATTATTTAGCTAAACATATTGGTTATAATTTTTAAATAATTACAATTTACTTATTTTATCTTATAAATCTGAAAACATTTATATACTAGATTAATTAAACTATTTATATTAATTCTTATTAAATCTTAAATTTTAAAAATTAAAATTTATGCTTTAGGATTGATTATAAGTTATTTAATGTAATAGATACATTTAAATAACTATCATATGAAATAATATATAATAATATAATTTGGTGATATCGTGAGTGCGCAACATAATGTTCAAAGACCTTTAGATGCTTTAGGAAAATCAGTAAATTCTCCAGTTTTAATAAAACTTAAAGGGGATCGTGAATTCAGAGGAATTCTTAAAAGTTTCGATTTACATATGAATTTAGTTCTCAATGATGCTGAAGAATTAAAAGATGGGGAAATAACTAGAAGACTTGGTGTTGTTCTCATCAGAGGAGATAATATAGTTTATATCTCTCCATAGAATTTATTATATTATATAATACTTTTTTACATTAGCTATTTTTACTTAAAATAGCTAGTTTTATAAAGAATATCATTTTTAAAAAATAAGTTAGGAGGCTAGTCAATGAAAGGTACACCATCAATGGGTAAAAAGAATAAAAAGACTCATATCAGATGTAGAAGATGTGGAAGAAACACTTATCATGTTCGTAAAAAAGCTTGTGCTTCTTGTGGGTTTGGTAAATCTAAAAAACTCAGAAGATACAGCTGGCAAAATAAAAAACCTATTACTGGTCAAAGATTAGTATAGGTTTTATTTAAACCTTTTTTATAAATTTTTATTTAAAATTTCTCAAATTCAGCTATTTTAATAGCTATTTGATTATTAACTTCTTTTAATAATTCTATATTTTTCCCTGTTTGATTAAGCAAGTTACTTACTACTTTTTCAGCTTCGCTTTCTTTATAATTAGGATTTATTTCTGATAAAATACTATCCCATAAATCAACAGCCCAATTCTTTTTTCCATCATAAACTTGATCTATTAAAGTTAATTTTCCATCTTTTACTCTAATTAGTCTAAAATCTTGTCTTGGTTTAGCTTTTTTACCTTCTTTATTACAATCAAGGTAAAGTCCATTGGATATTTCTTCTTTATAATCTCCGGATTTTATAAATTCTCCTTCAATTGAATATCCATTTGTCACACTTTTATCAATACCATTTACAGTTTTGAGCCATCCTCCAACAGATCTAAAATTTATTGAAGGGTCAACATTACTTATTTCTTCGCACCAATTTAATAACATGTTTATTAGGTAATATTTTAATAAATAAAATGTTTAGTTAAGAGAGCGTTTGAAAATTAATTAAAAATGGTTATATATTAAGAAAATTAATAATATAAATTATTAAATAAGGTTTTATAATGAAAATACTTAATGAATTAAATATTATTCCAAATAATGAGAAATTATTTAAAGTAGCATTTTTACATTCTTCTTACTCAGTTGTTCATAATATTGATTATAATTATGAAAGATTAGAGTTTTTAGGAGATTCTGTTTTAAGTTTACTTGTTGCAGAGTATTTATTTAAAAAATATCCTGATTACAGTGAAGGAAAACTAACAAAACTTCGAGCAAACTTTGTTTGTAGAGCTGCTTTAATTTTCTATTCCAAAGAAATAGGATTAAATGAATATCTAAAATTCTCAACAGAAGATAATACTCTTAGTCCTCAAGAAATTCAATCTATATATGCAGATATATTTGAATCTTTTCTAGGAGCTATATTTTTAGATCAAGGAATAGAAATAGCAAAAAAATTCCTTAAAAAATATATTTTTAAGTATATAGATGAAGAAAAAGTATTTTTCTATGATTATAAATCTAAAGTTAAAGAATATGCAGATGCTAATGAATTAACTATTGAATATGTGATTATTGAAGAAAATGGTCCTCCTCATAATAAAACATTCATAACAGAACTTATTATTGATGGGGATTATTATGGAAAAGGTAAAGGTAAAAATAAAAAAGAAGCTGAACAATATGCAGCTCGTAAAGCTATTGAAAAATTAGAAATTAATATTTAATTTATTTATGGGTGTTATTATGAATAAAAAATCTGTAGGTGTTGTACAAACAAAATATCATAATATTGAAGGTGAAATTAAATTAGATTCTGGAAAAACCTTAGAAGATATTACAGTTGCCTATGAAACATATGGTGAATTAAATAAAGAAAAAAATAATGCTATTTTAGTTTGCCATGCATTATCTGGAGATGCTCATGCTGCAGGATGGCATGAAGGAGATTTAAAACCTGGATGGTGGGAGATGTTAATTGGTCCAGGTAAGGCATTAGATAGTGAAAAATATTTTATTATTTGTTCAAATGTTCTTGGTGGTTGTAAAGGAACAACAGGGCCATCATCAATTAATCCAAAAACAAAAAAACAATATGGTCTTGATTTTCCTGTAATTACTATTAATGATATGGTTAAAGTTCAAGAAAAGCTTATATCTTTCTTAGGAATTAGTAAATTAACAGTTATTGGGGGATCTATGGGGGGAATGCAAGTTCTTCAATGGGCAGTTTCATATCCAGATAGGGTAAAAAAAGCTATTCCAATAGCTACAACGGCTCGTTCAACTCCTCAACAAATTGCTTTCAATGAAGTTGGCCGTCAATCAATTGTAGAAGATCCTAATTGGAATAATGGAAATTATTATGGTACTGGCAAAGCTCCTGAAGGAGGATTGTCAGTTGCACGTATGATAGCTCATATTACTTACTTAAGTGATGAATCAATGTATTTAAAATTTGGACGTGACCTGCAAGATAAAGATGAGGTTACTTATGATTTATCTGTAGATTTTCAAGTAGAAAGCTATCTTCATCATCAAGGGGAATCTTTTGTTAAAAGATTTGATGCTAATACATATTTATATATTACAAAAGCTATTGATTACTTTGATCTTGCAATAAATGGTTCATTAATTGATGGTTTTAAAGATATAACTTCAAAAATTCAAGTAATTTCTGTAGATTCTGATTGGTTATATCCTACAGAACAATCTATGGAAATTGTATCTGCATTAAATGCAAATGATATAGATGTATCCTTTTCAGAATTGAAATCAAGTTATGGGCATGATGCTTTTCTTTTAGAAGATGGACAATTAAATTACATGGTTTCTAAATTTTTAGAAGATTATTTAGTTGAAGATTTGATGCAAACACAAGTTTCAACTATTAAAGAAAATGCAAAAATAGAAGATGCAGCTATGTTGATGTTAGATGAACATATAACGCATCTACCTGTTGTAACAGACAATTATAAATTAATTGGAATTGTTACAGCTTGGGATTTATCAAAATCGATAGCTACTAATTGCTTTGATTTAAAGGAAGTTATGACAAAAACAGTAAAATTCTGTAAAGCAAGTGATACAATAGAAAGTATTGCAAATAAAATGAGAAAATATGATATTTCTTGCTTACCTGTTGTAGATGATTCTTTAAAACTAATTGGAATAATTACAATAGATCAAATAAGTCATTTAATTTCTTATTATAAATAAAATTATTATTATTATTATTAAGGTGGTATTAATGGATAAAAAGAAAAAATATGGGGAGAGAACATTAGAAGTTCATGCAGGACAAGAAAACCCAGATCCTGCAACAGGAGCTAGAGCAGTTCCTATTTATCAAACAAGTTCATATGTATTTGAAAGCACTGAACATGCAGCTAAATTATTCGCACTTGAAGCAGAAGGTAATATTTATACAAGAATGATGAATCCAACCAATGATGTTTTTGAAAAACGTGTTGCAGCTATTGAAGGAGGAGTAGGAGCACTAGCTCAATCTTCTGGATTATCAGCTATTTTACTTTCAATATTAAACATTGCAGTTTCTGGAGATGAAATTGTATCAGCAGATAATCTTTATGGAGGAACATATACTTTATTTAAAAATACTTTAGCTAAATTTGGTATAAAAGTAAACTTTGTAGATTCACAAAACCTCACAGAATATGAAAAAGCTATAACAGATAAAACAAAAGCAATTTATTGTGAATCTATTGGAAACCCTAAATTAGATGTTCCTGATTTTGAAGCTTTAGCTAATTTAGCTCATAAAAATGAAATACCATTAATTGTTGATAATACATCAGCTATTACAATGGTTAAACCAATAGAACATGGTGCAGATATTGTAGTTCACTCTGCTACAAAATTAATTTCTGGTAATGGAACTAGTATTGGTGGAGTAATTGTAGATTCTGGTAATTTTGATTGGACAAGAGGTAAGTTTCCTGAATTTACAGAACCTGATCAATCATACCATGGGATAAAATATGTTGAATCATTTGCAGATAAAGCATATATTACAAAAGCTAGAGTACAGCTATTAAGAGATTTAGGTACTGTATTAAGTCCTTTTAATTCCTTTTTATTTTTACAAGGTCTTGAAACTTTATCTTTAAGAGTTAATCAACATTGTCAGAATGCATTAGAAGTAGCTAAGTTTTTAAAAAATCATGAAGCTGTTAGTTGGGTAAATTATCCGGGTCTTGAAGATAGTGAATCTCATGAATCTGCTAAAAAATACTTAAATGGTAACTTTGGGTGTATTATTGGTTTTGGTATTAAAGGTAGAATAGAAGAAGGTAAAAAATTCATTGAAAATGTTGATTTATTATCTCATTTAGCAAACATTGCAGATGCAAAAAGTTTAGTTGTACATCCTGCAAGTACCACCCATTCAAACTTAACTGAAGAAGAACAACTTGCATCTGGAGTAAGTCCAGATTTCATTAGATTATCTATAGGTATTGAAAATGTAGAAGATATTATTGAAGATATAGATCAAGCTCTTAAAAAAGCAGTATCTTCTTAATTTTTTTAAATTTGCTTTTATGATTATTATAAATAATAGGTTTCTATTAAAAAAAATGGAATTTAAATTATAAATGAAATAGGTTTATTCTTATGAAAAATATTGGCTTTAAAGAAATAGATTTTGATTATAATGAATCTCCTTTTTTAAAATTTGCAACATCTAGATATTCAATTTCTTCTAAAATTGATGTTAGTTATGCATGGGATTTTGCAAAAGAAAATGGATATTCATTTTTTATTACATCACTTGGATGTTTAATTAGTGGTTTAAATCAAGTTCCAGAATTAAAATGGAGATATATTGATAATATAACTATTGAATTTGATCATTTAGAAGGTATCACTCCTATAATGGATGAAAACTCTGAGTCTTATTTAGAAATGAGAGTTCAAGCACCTTGTGATTTTGATTCATTTGAAGATTGGCATTTTTATGTTAAAAATCGTAGTTCAAATATATTAAATGGTAGTTTAAAACCTTTTGATGTTCCAATGGATAAACGTGACAGTGAACCTACTGCTAATTTTTCTTGTGTTCCTTGGATTGATTTTGATACATTAAATCCTTGTATTTTGGAAGCTCATCAAATTCAACCATTAGTTACTTGGGGAAAAGTAAATGAAAATAAAAAAATGTCTGTAGCTATTACTACAAGTCATATTTATATTAATGGAAAGCAATTAGGACAATTTTATAAAATTATTCAAGAATATTTTTATAATCCTTTAAGTATCATTGAATAATTATTTACTTATTTTTATATAATTTTATTTATGTATGTATGTACACACATACACTCACTTTTATAATTAAATACTTTAATTGTTAAAATAAAAATATGAAAGTTTGCCCTAAGTGTGGAAGTAAAAATCCTGATGGTTTTACTTACTGTAATAATTGTGGAAATGAAATTATTGCTAAAAAAAATAATTCAATTGCTAAAATTAGTATTATTTTGATTTTAACAATAATTGTTATAGTTGGAGGTGCTTTAGCATATATTATATATTTTGACACCTCTCCTATAGAATATAGCTATTTAAATCAAAAAGATTCTGGAAATATTTTAAATAATAATGCACTATCTTCTCATATTCCAAATTCAGACGAAGTTTTAGAAATTACCAATATGGCTAATAATGGTGTACCTGTTTATCAAATTGGTGATGGGTCTGGACCAGTTAGTGTGATAGTATCTGGAGTTCATGGGGATCAATTATCATCACAAATAGCTAGTTTGCAACTTATTGATTATCTTTCTGGGCGTAAAATTACTGGAACAGTTTATATAATTCCATATGCTGCACCAGGTGCTATTTCTGAAAATGTTAAATTAAGTAATGGTGTAAATTTAAACACAGTTGCTGATGAAGAAGGAACAACTTCTAATGATATAATAAAATTTATTATTAGTAAAAATGCAAGTGCTGTTGGAGATTTTCATGGAACAGAATTAGGTAAAGATCCGGGCAAAACAACTATAATGTGTTCTCAAATTCCTTGTTATGATAGCTATTTACTTGCTTTAGAAATGAGTAATTATATAAATCAAAATACTATTTCATATCTAGTTGCAGGAGTTAAATATGATGGAGCTATTGAAGATGAAGCAAACTTAATTGGAATTCCATCAGTTACTCCACTTGTTTTATCAACTCATGGTCAAGTTAGTAATGGGGCTGTTGAAGAATCTTTTTTACAAATGCTTGCACTTTTACATGCAAATGGTAATTTAGATCCTAATAATGAATATAATAGATTAGCTAATATGGATATTGATGTATCTTAATTAAAATATTTTTTTTTATTAATTGAATTGAGTAATATGTGTGCGATAATAGGTTTTGAAGGTAAATTAAGTGGAAATGAATTTATTTCCACTTTAAATTTACTAAATCATAGGGGTCCTGATGCATCAGGAATTTATTTGAAAAATGAGATTGAAGAAATACTTATAGAAAATAGTGATTTAAACATAAATGAAGATTATTCTTTTGGTTTAGGTCATAATTTACTATCAATTTTTAATAAAACCAATGTTAAAAAAGGATTTCAACCAGTTAAATTTAATAAACTTGTATTAGTTTTCAATGGGGAAATATATAATTTTAAAGTATTATGTGATTTTTTAGATTTAAATTATAATCTAAGTGATAGCTTTGTTTTAATCAGTTTAATTGATTTTTTTTATAGTAAAACCAATGATTTACTTAGCTCTGTAGTGGAAAGTTCTAAATTAATTGATGGGGATTTTGTATTTGCAGTTTATGATGGTAAAAATTTAGCTATTTCTAGAGATGTTATTGGTGTTAAACCATTGTTCTACTCCATAACTCCTGAAATAAAAATGTTTGCATCAGAAAAAGGAGTTTTTAATAATACAAAAAATGTTAAATCATTAAAACCAGGAAATATTCTATATAATTGGGAAGAAATTGATTTAAATGAAAATATTTGGGATTTAAAATTTAACATTACTTCTGATTATATAAAAGATCTTGAAGGTCTACTAAAAGATTCTATTAATAAACGTGTTGAAGGTTTAGATGAAGTAGCTTTAATATTATCTGGAGGAGTAGATAGTACTTTACTTGGATATTTATTAAAAGAAGTTTCTAATAAAACAGGTCTAAAAGTTAAGTTATATGTTGTTGGTGTTCCTGATTCAAAGGATATTTATTATTCGAAAATGGTTGCAGATAATTTAGGTTTTGATTTAAAAATTCTTGAAATTACAGAAAAAATTGTTTTAGATAATTTAGAAGAGGTTGTTAAATTCATTGGAGAAAATAACCTTATGAAAATAGGGGTTGGAATGACAATGTTCCTTGCATCTAAAATGATTTATGAAGATAATATTAAAGTAGCTATTTCAGGTCAAGGTGCTGATGAGCTATTTGCAGGTTATTCAAGATATTTAACAACATATAAAAAAGGATTAAAATACTTAAATAATGAGCTACGTTATGATGTAGGTAATTTATACCATGTAAATTTAGAACGGGATGATGCAGCTACTATGAAAAATTCAGTAGAACTTAGACTTCCTTATTTAGATAAAAAAGTTATTGAATATTCTTTAAATATTCCAGTTCAATATAAAATAAAATCATCAGATGATGAGGTTAAAAAAAGAGTTTTAAGAAATTTAGCTTTTGGTCTAGGTTTAAGTGAGGAATTAGCTTATAGGCCTAAAAAAGCAGCGCAATATGGTTCTGGAATTGATAAAATATTACGTAAAAAAATCTTGAAGAATATTAATAT
>JAJDHW010000044.1 GCA_030266405.1 Methanobrevibacter sp. OttesenSCG-928-I08 | reverse complement strand
TGCTAGTGATTATGATACAGTTATTTTAACGGATGATGTAAATAAATTAAGTTCAGAAACAATTTTTAATAATGGAATTTTAATTTCTAAAAGTAATTTTATTTTAGATGGTAATGGGTTTACAGTGAATGCAACGGGTACTGGTAGAATATTTAATATTACTGGAAATAATGTTACATTGAAAAACATTACTTTAACTGGTGGAAACACTATAACTAATGGTGGAGCAATACTTAATTATGGTGTTGGTACTACAATAGTAGATTCTAAATTAGTTTATAATTTTGCTTCAATGGGTGGAGCTATTTATAATAACAATATTGGTACTAAATTTAGTATTTATGGAAATAATAATATAAGTAATAATCGTGCTAATAGTGGCGGAGCTATTTATAATAATGCTGCTGATTTTTTAATAAATGGAACAAATAAATTCGAGGATAATGAAGCTAAAACAGGTGGAGCTATTTCTAATTATGGTATAAGATTTTTAATTAACGGGTCTAATATATTTGACTATAACCGCGCTACTGCTGGTGATATTTACTCTGGTGGTGGAGCTATTTATAGTATAGGACAATATGTTACAATCTCGGGAGACAACATATTCACTGAAAACCAAGCTCTTAGAGGCGGAGCAATCTATTCACAAGGTAACTACTTCAATTTAACAGGTAACAATCGATTTTTAGAAAATACTGCTACTTATCAGGGTGGAGCTATTTTTACTAGGGGACAACATGCTACAATAGAAAAAAATAACACATTTATTCAAAACCAAGCTTTTAGCCTGGATGATGGTAATGGTGGAGCTATAGCTATTTATGAAACATATAATTTAAACATAACCGGAACTAATACTTTTTATCAAAATACTGCAAGTAATGGTGGAGCTATTTACATTGATGCTCTTGAAATGGGCACATCCTATATCATGATTAATGGAACTAATAATTTTACTGAAAATCATGGTGATAGTGCTGGTGGAGCTATATATGTTGGAGGTAGTGTTAATGATCCAACTGAATATATTTTCATCAAAGGAACAAATATCTTTAAATTGAATAGAGCTCCTACGGGTGGGGTTCTTTTCACAGAAGAAGGCTCAAATTATATTTTTATTAATCAATCTAACAAATTCTACCAAAACAGTGCTTATGTTGATGATGGTGGAGTTATTTTCAATAATGCACATTACTTTACAATATCTGGAGATAACAATTTTACTAATAATACTGCTAAGGAAAATGGTGGAATTATTTACAATAATGCAACAGGTACTCCATTTTTAATAGAAGGAGGAAATATTTTCTCAAATAGCTTTGCTTTAGATGGTAGTGGTGGAGCTATTTATAATAGGGCTGATAATTTCACTATTTCTGGAAATAATAATTTTAATTCTAATAATGCTACTTTAGGTAGTGGTGTTATTTATAATAATGGTATAAATTTCTTAATAGAAAAAAATAACACTTTTAACAATAATAAAGCTGAAGGAAATGATTCAGATATTGAGGTTTATGGTGGAGTTATTTGTAATAATGGTGCTAATTTTACTATAATCGGAGAAAATAAATTTAATAATAATTTAGTTAAAAGTAAAAATGCTGCAAATGGTGGAGTTATTTATAATAATGGAGAAAACTTCACTATATCTGGAGATAATCAATTTAATAATAACATCGCTAGTAAAGGGGATTTTGGTTATTCACAGGGAGGTGTTATTTTCAATGATGGAAATGGTACTTCATTTTTAATTGAAGGTAGGAATATTTTCTTCAATAATACTGCTAAAGATGGTAGAGGTGGTGTTATTTATAATAATAATGGAAAATATTTCACTATTTATGGAAATAATACCTTCCATTATAATAATGCTACTTCTAATGGGGGTGTTATTTCTAATAACTTGGCTGATAATTTCAATATAACTGGAAAAAATATTTTGAATAATAATTATGCTAATAGTGGTGGTGCTATTGATAATTTCAATTCTAATAATTTTATAATTTCTGAAAATAATTATATTATTAATAATTCTGCTTTTTATGATGGTGGTGGAATTAATAACTTTAATGGACATAATTTCACAATAAATGGAACAAACATTATAGCTAACAATACTGTAAGTAAATACGATGGTGGTGGAATTTGCAATTCACTAGGTGATAATTTCACAATAATTGGGCATAACCAAATAATTAATAATAATGCTAATGGAAGTGGTGGTGGAATTTATAATTGGGGAATTTTAGATGAGATACCAGGGGGTAATAATTTCTTAATATCTGGCGAAAATATAATATCTAATAATAATGCTTTAAATGAAAATGGTGGTGGAATTTACAATGGAGCAGGTGATAATTTCACAATTACTGGAGATAACCAAATAATTAATAATACTGCTGCTCAAGATGGTGGTGGAATTTATAATACTGGAGTATTGTGGGGTTTATATTATGGTGCTAATAATTTCACAATATCTGATAATAATGTTATAGCTAATAATTCTGCTTCTCGTAATGGTGGTGGAATTTATAATGATCAAGGACGTGATTTTACTATTAATGGAAAAAATACTTTCTTCAATAACTCTGCTTCAGATAAAGGTGGAGCTATTTATAATAATGGTACTATGATTGTAAGTGATGCTGAATTTATTAATAATATTGCTCTTAATGGTACAGCTATTTATAATGAAGATAATCTTACTTTAATTAAGGGTAAATTTGAGAGTAATTCAAATAATTATGATCATTTTATTGTTAATGCACCAGGTGCTACATTATTTTTAAATGGTAATGTAATGGATTATTCAAATGCTCATACAATTGAAAAAATCTACAATTATGGTAATATTACTAGCTTAATCTATATGACTTATTTAAATAACAAAACTGTTCCTTACTATGTTGGCCAAAATGTTATTCTTAATGTTACTTTAACTGATGATACAGATCTTAATGTTATTGTTGGTCAAAATGTTACTATTCAAGTTCAGCATATTATGATTCCTCAAAAAGATATTGAATCATTTAACAATGGTTACTATTACTATTACACTTTTATTGCTAATCAAACTGGTATTCATATTGTTAATGGTACAAGGTATAATGGTGGAAGTAATATAACTGTAAAAAATGGTATTTTGGATTTAGGTAATACTACATTAAATATTACTAAAGTTGTCAATAATGACGTGTTTTATATAGGGGATACTGTCATTTATAACATAACAATTAACAATGCTGGTAATTTCCCAACTTATGGCAATATTACTTTAAAAGATATTATTCCTTATGGATTAACTTTAACTAGTTGGAATGGAAATGGTATTGATTGGGTGCGTATTGATGATGATACTTGGACTACTAATTCTACTTTAGTTAATGGTAGCTCTTTTGTGTTAACTTTAGTTTTAACTCTTAATTCTGATGCAAAGAATTTAAATAATATTACAAATTATGTTACTGTTACTGCAAATAATACTAATGAAACAGGAGACAATGTTACCTTTGATATTAATCAATTGATTTTAAATATTTCAAAAGTAGCTAATGTAACAGTTGCTAATGTTGGAGATTATATTCATTATAATATAACTATTATTAATACTGATCAATTAAAAGATGTATCTAATGTTAAGGTTATTGAGTATTGCCCTGATGGTCTTAGGTATGAAGATTATGTAAATACTACTACTGGTAATTGGTTCTTTGATGGTGATCATACTTGGACTCTTGATGGTAATTTAACTGCAGGAGGTACTACTGTTTTAACTTTAGTTTTCTATGTTGATGGAAGTAAAACTGGTAATATAACTAATACTGTTAATGTTACTACTAATGAGACTCCTGATGGTGAGAATGTTACTAGTGATAATACTACTTTGACTAATAATAATTTGGTTATTGTTAAAGATGTTGATGTTAATGTTGCTAATGTGGGTGATAATGTGACTTATACTATTACTATTACTAATGATGGTAGTGATGTAAGTGATCTTCGTATTTTTGATTATTTGCCTGCTGGTTTAAATCTTGTTAGTTGGGATGCTGTTGATAAAGATACTAAATGGTCTTTTGATGATGATCGTATTTGGTCTTATTTGGATGTTTTAGCTAGTGGTGAGACTGTTGTGTTGACTTTGGTCTTTAATGTTACTGGTGATTTTGTAGGTAAGGTTAATAATACTGTTAATGTTACTACTAATGAGACTCCTGATGGTGAGAATGTTACTAGTGATAACACTACTTTAACTGATGTGACTTTGGGTGTTGTTAAGGATACTAATTTTACTAGTGTTTATATTGGTGATGTGATTTATTATGATATTACTGTTACTAATTTGGGTACTACTGATGCTCATAATGTGACTGTTATTGAGGTTATTCCTGTTGGTTTAGCTTATGATGGTTTTGATGGTGTTGGTTGGAGTAAAGGTCCTGGTAATTCTTGGATTTTTGCTGGTGCTCTTGGTGCTGGTAATAGTGCTACTTTGAGGTTGTATTTCCGTGTTGATGGTAATGCTTCTGGTTTCTTGAATAATACTGTTATTGTTCAGTCTAATGAGACTGGTGGTAATGAGTCTAATGGTACTAATGATACTAATAATGATACTTTTGTTAATAATGTGACTTTGGATATTAGTAAAATTGTGGATAAGTCTGAGGCAAATATTGGTGATTTGATTACTTATACTGTTATTATACGCAATATTGGTTCTACAAATGCTACTGATGTCGTTGTAACTGAGTATTTCCCTAATGGTTTAGAATTTATTAGTTATGGTGATACTAGTCTTTGGACACGTAGTGATAATGTTTGGACATTAAATAGTGCTCTTAGTGCTGGTAATATTGTTAATTTGACTCTTGTGTTTAAGGTTACTGGTAATATTACTGGTAATGTTAATAATACTGTTAATGTTAAGTCTAATCAGACTGGAGGTAATAATTCTACAGGAGAAAATTCTACTAGTAATAATACTACTTTGATTAATGTGAGTGTTGTTAAGGATGTTGATAACCCTACTCCGAATGTTGGTAATATTGTTACTTGGACTATTACTTTGATCAATAATGGTACTGAAGATGCAATTGTTGATATGGTTATTGATTATTGTCCTATTGGTCTTGTGTTTGTTAGTGCTACTAGTGGTTATGAAATTAGTTATTATAATAGTACTCATTATAAAGTTAGTTGGAAAAATATTCTTGCTACTTTTAATAAAAATACCGTGCTTAGTATTAAGACTTTAGTAAATACTACAGAAAATAGTACTAATTTCGTTGTTGTTGGTAATTATACTCCTAATGAAACAAATAATACTGATAATGAAAGTGTTGTTAATATTACTAATGTGACTGTTAAAAAGACTGTTAATAATACTAATCCTCATCGTGATGATGTTATTGAGTATTATATTGATTTGCATAATAATGGCCCTAATAAAGCAGTTATTGTAATATCTAGAGATGTTTTACCTGATGGTTTGGTATTTTTAGATTACATTACAAGTATTGGTAATGTGACTTATAATTCTGTAACTAGGGAAATTGTTTGGACTATTGATGAAATGCCTGTTGGTAGTTTCAGATTGACTTTGATTGTATTGGTAAATATTAGTAATGCAACTTTGACTAATGTAGTTGTTACTACTACTGGTTCTTCTGATCCTGGTGTTAATAATCCTAGTGATAATGTTACTATTATTGTTAAACCTACTAGTAATCTTGATTTAACTAAGGTTGTTAGTGTTTCTAATCCTGTTATTGGTTCAGAGTTTACTTATACTATTACTGTTATTAACTATGGTCCTGATGGTGCAAATAATGCTTTTGTAATTGATAATTTGCCTGATGGTGTTACTTTTGTTTCATCTTCTGCAAGTAAAGGTTATTATGATGTTACTACTGGTAAATGGTTTATTGGTTCTTTAGCTAATGGGGAGACTGTTACTTTGATTATTACTGTTGTTGCTAATAAAATTGGTAATTTTACTAATTTTGCTACAGTTTATTCTGATAGTCATAATCCTGGTGATAATGGTACTAATCCTTCAGATAATGTTACTGTTGAGATTGTTGATGTTCCTGGTCCTAGACCAACTCCAGTTCCTGAACCTAAAGATGAGTCTAAGTCTGTTGATGATGGTATTGTTATGGAAAAAACTGGAAATCCAATATTTATATTATTATTAATATTGATTTCTGGTTCAATTGTTCCATTAAGAAGAAGAAAATAATATAATTCTTCTTCTTTTTTTACTTTTTTTTAAGATAAACATAAAAATTACATAATTTTCATTTAAACTATTTTTAAAATCATATAATTTTTTAATTTAAAATTATAGCAATAACGTTTAAGTAAATGTAATTTAAAATAGCTTTTTCTTTTTATTTACTTAATATTTTAAAATAAATCATCTTATTCAATAAGTAATATGTTTAATATAATTGAATATATCTATTAAAGATAAAAATAGCTAATATTTAAAAAAAATAAAAGTTAAAGGAATTATTTTTTAAATGGTTGTGGAAGTTCACAAACATCGTTTCCTTTAGCTAAATAATTATACAATAGTGCAGCAACTATTCCTCCTAAAATTGGACCTATTAAATATATTGGATAATAAATCCATAAATTAGGACCTCCTAATAAGAAATCCATTAAATAGGGACCAAATGTTCTTGCAGGATTAATTGATGCTCCAGTAATAGGTCCTAACATTGCAATTACTGCAGCTACAGTAAATCCAATTGATAAACCTGCAAATCCAGGATCTGCTTTTTTATCAACTGCAACTCCCATAACTACAAGCATTAAAAAGAAAGTTCCTATAAATTCTGCAAACATAGCTTGATAGTAACTAACACCAAGTCCAGGTGCTGTAGCTCCAAGTCCTCCAACTGTAACAGAAAGATCTCCTAAAATTAAATATAATGCTAAACTTCCAAGAATAGCTCCAAATACTTGGGCAATTATATATAAAACAGAATCTTTCAGCGAAATATTTCTACTTACAAGTAATCCAATTGTTACTGCTGGATTAAAATGGGCTCCAGATAGTTTTCCAAATAAATAAATCGATGCCATTACTGTTAAACCAAATACTAATGCTATTGCAATCCAATCACCAAGACCACCTAAAACTCCAATTCCAACACTGTTTGGATTGAATTCATTTGTTATCATAAGTGTAACAATAGCTGAACCTGTACCAAAAAATACTAAAAAAAATGTCCCGATTATCTCGGATAACATTTTTTTCTCAATATTACAAGTCATATTACCACAATTTATACGGATTCTCTCCACTGACAATATTGGTGTCTGGAGTCAATTAAAGATGCAGTTGCACAGTTTTTACATCCTTTAACTGGAGATGCAGCATGTTCTTTATTAAGAGCTATTAAATTTGTCATCATTGTAGCAGTTATTGGTTCACTAGTAAGTAAACATGGATAATCTGCTAATCTCATAAGTGATGAAAACCTTACAGTCATTGCACATGCAGCATAAGTATATCTTTGAGGATTCATAATAACTTCATTATTTAATATAGGTTCTAAATCTACTTTATAACCACTAATTCTAGGTATGAGTGGAATATCTTCACTACTTCTTGCTTTTTTAGCTGAATCTAAGTATCCCCAACCTCTATAAATCATATCCATAAAGTCACAATTATGCAATTCTATTGCAGCTCCTCTATCTGGATATTGTTGTACATAGTTGTGGAAACGTTTTGTGAGTAAATCAACAACCATTACTGCATTAAATCCATCTAGTTCTAACATATATTCAGTAGCACATGCACTTGAACCAGTAGCTACTTTTAATACATCATTTGGTGATTCATATTTATCTAAATTCGCTCCTAATGAAGCTTCAATAACATCTGTTGTAGCTTCAATTGTTGCCATAATTACATCGTCTTTACACATATTATATGTAGTTTGAGATATATGGTGTGCAATATCACCAACACAATAAGCTGGAACAGTTAAAATGTTTCCATAATGTACTCCATCGTCCATTGCAGCAAGAACAGTTTTTTTCATATCTTTTTTATATGTTTCCATATATTTTACAACATCAAATGATGATTGTCCTGCATTGTCAACGACTTCTGCTTGACCTACAATTGGTGTTCTATAAATTTTTTGTATTGATTCAATTTCTTTTTGAACTGCTTCTGTAGCTGTTGCTCCACCTTCTAATTCATTTGCAAAAACTTCTCCAACACCATAAGAAGTATTCATACCCCAAGATTTTGAAGCTAAAATAGCTTGCCTATGTTCATTAGGAATATCTGTTTTTAATAATACTTGATTAATAATATTACTAGTACTTCCAGGAATCAGTGCAAAATCAACTACACATGTAGGTCCATAGAAACCACCATATCTTCTTATGACTTCTTTTCCTATAATATCTTCACATTTACCAATAGTATCAATAAATTTATCTAAACTATTTGAAAAATCAGCATCTTCTTCACATAAAATTTCAAGAATACCTGGAGTTTGATAATGTTCTACAAATGGATCATCTTCAGATTTAATAGTATCTGTTAGAGAAGACAATGTATTATAATGTGTTATAATAGAATTCACATGTAAATCAAAAACTGTTTTTGCTTGATTATCCATTGGTTTCATTTTCTTTGCAACTGTTTCATAGGGTTTAGAGTCTTTGATATGGAATTTCTTATACCTATTTTTTTTAACAGTATCTACATCAGCTCTTTGAGCAGCCATTGCTTCTGTAATCATTTTTTCATATAATTCTCGCATATTAATTCTCCCTTTATTTTTCTAAATATAAGTTAAAAACCTATATTTGATATTATATAAGTCATCTTTAAATTTATATAATTTTTGTTTTAGATTTTTTATAAGTTTTTTTACATTTTTAAGTA
>JAJDHW010000043.1 GCA_030266405.1 Methanobrevibacter sp. OttesenSCG-928-I08 | reverse complement strand
ATAATGAAACTACTGCTTATGTATTAAGTGAAGTCTTTGAAAAATGGTTAAAAATACTAGCTCCATTTACACCACATATTTGTGAAGAATTGTGGGAAAAATATGGTGGAGAAGGATTTATATCTAATCAAAAATGGCCAGAATATGATGAAAAATATATAAGAGAAGATATTGAAAGAAGCGAAGAAACAATCCAAAACATTGTGAAAGATATTGGGGAAATTAAAAAGATATTAGATAGTGATGTTTCAAAAGTCCACATATATCTTGCACCTCAATGGAAATGGGATTTATATGAAATAGCTAATGAAGTTGGAAAACCTGATGTTGGTCAAATTATTGGTAGATCAATGAAAGCTAATATTCATGAAAATAAAAAGGAAATAGCTGAATTTGCTAAAAAAATTAGTCGTGAAATGACTAAATCAAAATATGTTGGTCAAATTGATGAAGAAGAAATATTAACTGATGTTATTGACTTTATAAGTAGTGAAATTGGAAATGAAATTATTATACATACGGATAATAGCTTTGATCCTGAAAATAAAGCTAGAAATGCACTTCCTTATAAACCAGCTATTTATATGGAATAGTTAATTTATAAGTGATAAGATGTTAGAAAGTTTAATTTCATTACTTGAATCATTTTTTATAAACTACGGCGCATTAGGAGTTTTTATTGGTAGCATTATTGAAGAAATAATAGCTCCAATACCTTCAACTATTGTAATATTAGGTAGTAGTTTATTTATGCTTCATGAATTGCCTCTAACATTAGCATCTTTTTTTGATTTATTTATTCAAATTTCACTTCCTGCAGCATTGGGAATGACAATAGGGTCATTAGTTATTTATTTTTTATGTTATTATCTGGGAAAGGAGTTTATTGTTAGATGGGGAAAATATTTAACTCTTAATTGGGAAGATATAGAAAAAACTAATGAAAAGATTGAGAATGAAAAAAGAGGTGGACTATTTTTATTTGGAGTGAGGGCAATTCCTGTAATTCCAAGTGTAGTTATAAGTGCTTTTTGCGGAGTAATGAGATATGATATTAAAAAATACATACTTATTACATTTTTAGGAGGATTTGTAAGAGCTAGTATTCTTGGATTTATAGGATGGCAATTTGGAAGCTTTTATGAATCTATATCTACAAGTATTTCATCAATAGAAGAGATTGTAGGTTTTATAATTATTATAATTATTGTAGCTATTTTTATAAAAAGAAAAATTGATGAGGATAAATAGGATTTTGAGATTATGGATGAAATTATAAAATTTTTAAAAGAAAAAGTATTAAGTAAACACCTATTTACAGAAGAATTAACTTATGAATTAGATGACTCTGCTCTTCAAGGAGTATACTCTGATGAAATCATATTTTCAAACTTAGTTCATAATGATTTATTTTTTAGTTTTGATATGTTTGTAATAGCTAATGAAAAAATTTATAATTTAAATTCTAATGGTGAAAAATTAGATATTCGGAAAAATTACAGTGGTGTAGGATTATTTAGATACGAACTTGCAAAAAGACTTAGTTCTAATGAAATTACTGGTTCAATGAGATATGTTTCAGGAACTTTAAAAAATCCTCCTGCAGAAGCTATTGTTAATTCTGTTTATAATATGAAATTAAATAAAGACTCTCTTTCATGGCGAGAAGAACAAATGTTATATCGAGACCAACCAAATGGTGATGGAGGTTTTGATTCTATATCTTTTGATTCAAAAAATAAAATATTTATAGATAATGATAAATTGAACTTTGAATATAATGGGAAATGTATGGATATTAGTCCAAAAACATTTGAAAAAACAGAAAATAAATCAATATTTCCTGGATTTTTATCTAGAGAAAAATAAGATTATAATTTACGGGCAAAAACTAAATATCCAGTATGACCTACCATTCTGGTTTTTGGCCTTGTTCCTTGAGCTTTAACTTCAATACCTCTTTCAAATATTTCAATAATTTCAATATTATGGAATTTTAATTTTTTAGCTACTCTATATGCAAGTTCAGCTTGATCAATATAAGGAGCATAAACAGTTACCCAACCACCAAGCTTTAAAGAATCATAAACCTCTTCAAAAATTTCATATGGTTTCGGAAGATCTAAAAATATTAAATCAACATCTTTCTCATCAATACCTTCTTTAATATCTTTATTTTTAATTTCAATATTTTTTAATCCAAAATTCTCAATATTTTTATTTGCAACTTCAGTGAAATCTTCTCTAATTTCATAACTATAGACTTTACCTTCACTACCTACTACATTTGCAAAATTAAGTGCAATAGCTCCAGCTCCTGTGCCTGCATCTACTACCCTATCTCCAGAACCTAATCCAGTGTGACTTAATACTGCCCCAATATCTTTTTGAACTAAAATAGAGCATCTTCTATCCATCAAATCAATAAAATCATTTACAGTCGGCTTAATAATTTTAAATGTATGATCCAAATGGGTTTTTAATTCTGAGCCTATTTCTCCGTTTTCAATATCTTCTTCTTTAATTATTCCTAAATCACTTTGAAAATCTTGTTTTTCCTTTAAAAGATATTTCTTTCCTCTATTATCCATTATAATTTTCAATAAATCACCCAATAATACAATTATAAATAAATCTGTATAAAATATTATTTAAATGTTTAATTTAATTCATGAAAATAATTAAAAATAACTATAAAATAAAAAAAGTTTTAGGTATTATTAATACCTAAATTGTGTATTTGAAACCATATAAAGGATGAATAACAGTTAATATTCTTTTTTCTAAATCTATATCAATATCTAAACAAGTTATTCCTTCATAATCAGTAGTTTTAGAATAAGTAATGCCATTAATTTCAAAAAATACTGTTTTATTCCTTACAATTTCACCTTCATAATCTAAAATCTTAATAAAGTATTTATTGTTTTCTACATAGTATTTAATAAGATTATGAGTGTTTTTATTTATTATGTTATAATAAATATCCGAATTAAATTGACAAGAAATTTCATCAATCGTGAAATTATCGTTAACTAAATCTACAGCTAAACAAGACATCCCTTTTTCATCTGTTGTAGTTGAATATACAACACCATTTGCTCTAAATATAATAACTGAATTAGCTAATGCTACTCCTAGGTTATTATAAAAAGATATGAATTTATAATAACTACCTTTTCCTAATCTTGAAATAAATACAGCAGTATCTACAGTATTAATTTTTGAAAAATTAATTCTAATATCTGATTCTGAGTCTTTTTTACTTTCTAGTAAATAAACATATAAAATTTTTTCATTATCGTTTATAAAATACGTGTTTGTTACTTTAGTATTGAAATTACTAGAAGTAGGTATTTCATAAGTAATAACTACGTTTTGAGGATTATTAAAGTATTTTAACTTTTCAAAACCATTGAATAAATTATCATTTTCTTCATAAAAGAAAGAATTTTTAATATTTAAATTGATTTTAAAATCATTATAAAGCTTAAAGATAAAACAAGTAGTTTCATTTCCATTAATAAATACTATTTGGTATTCAGTAGATTCTCCATTATTTTCTACATTCATATCAATATTTACAAGTAGCTCATTTTCATTATTAGAAGTGTTTCGCCCATATATTCTTAAATTAGAAGTATTAGAAGAATATGTAACCATAACAAAATAATTTGTAAACACATTGGTTTTATCCTCAATTAAAAAATTAGAACCAAGTGATTCAATATTTTGAGTAATATTAAGAGCAATTAAATTATTTTGATAATTAATAGAATGAGCATATTCATTCGGAAAATAATCAATTTCAGATGCAACTGGAGATCCTAAATAATTATTTAAACATATAGATTTAGTATTAGATTCATTATATTCATAAAAATTTACTACATCTGTTTCAAATTCTGATGAATTTTCTATAGAATTATTATAAACTATATGTTCATCTACAATTATATTCTCTTTCTGAAGTTCTTGGGTTGAATTAGCATCAATATCTGAAGCATTGACACATCCCATTGCAAAAACCAATATGAAGAAGATAACTATTATTGGTTTAAGATAATTCTTTAAATCACCAAACATAGAATATTTAACCTCGTTGATAATTCTTATTTTTTTAAAATATAAATATTTTTCCAAAAAAAATTAAAAATATAAATATTATTTTTCTAATTCAGCTAATCTTTTAATTCTTTTTAACATATTCGGGTGGGTTGAAAATACTTCAGATATATTTTCAGAACCTTTAACTTTTATATTTCTGTTAGCAAGTTGATTTAATTCTTCATCAGATATTTTTCCATTATTATCTAAGTCTAATTCTCTTAAAGATCTAATGTCTTTTTGTGCATCATTTACATCATTTAAAAAGAATGCCCTAGTTCCATCAATATCTTTGATTTGTTCTTCAGAGGAATTAGATGCTCCATAAACAAGTTTATATAATGCTGATGCTAAATCATTTGGTTTAGCTCCAAATTCAACACTTGCTTCATCGGCATAATATTCTCTAATTCTAGAAATAAATAATACAAGTAATTGGCCTATAAAGTATGCTGCAAAAGCTAATATCCCTATTATTGCTCCAGAATTATTATTATCTCCACGTGAAAACATAAAAGAAAATGCAATATAATAACAAATCATCGGAATTACACTTACAATCGTAGTTATAGCCATGTCATTATGTTTAATATGTCCCATTTCATGGCCTAAAACTGCTTTAAGTTCGTCCCTATCAAGTAATCCCAATATACCTTGAGTTATACAAACATGCCCACTTCTTTTAGATCTACCATATGCAAAAGCATTAGGAACACTAGTAGGAGAAATTCCAATTTTAGGTTTTGGAATACCTGCTTCTCTTGATAATTCTTCAACCATTTCATGAATGTAAGGAGCTTCTTCCTTAGATAATGGTTTAACACCCATAGACATTTCTACTAATTTAGGTCCCATCAAATACTGTAAGAATATAACACCAATACCTGCTATTGCATAAAACTGATAAAATCCACCATATCCAAGTAAATTACCAGCGAACATTATAATGAGGTAAAGCATGCCAAACATTATTAACATTGCACCCCATAGCCTTAATTTAAGTTTCCAAGTACCTTTCATTAAAAATTACTCCTAAATTTAATTAATCAATTAATTTTTATCCATATAGATATATAAAACTATCCATGTTAAAAAATCATATAAACCATAAAAAACTAATCTATATATTAATTGTTAATATGATTATGGTGAAAAAATGAATGGACCATGGGTAGAAAAATATAGACCACAAAAACTAGAAGACATCGTTGGGCAGGATCAAATAGTAAAAAGACTTGAAAAATATGTTGATGAAGAAAGTATGCCTAATTTAATGTTTACAGGTCCAGCAGGAGTAGGAAAAACAACCACTGCACTTGCTCTTGTAAAATTAATACTTGGTGAATATTGGAGACAAAACTTCCTTGAATTAAATGCATCTGATGCAAGAGGAATAGAAACTGTAAGAAAAGATATTAAAAATTTCTGTCGTTTAAAGCCTGTTGGAGCTCCATTTAGAATAGTATTTTTAGATGAAGTAGATAATATGACTAAAGATGCTCAACATGCATTAAGACGTGAAATGGAAATGTATACTAAAACAGCTACTTTCATTTTATCATGTAATTATTCATCAAAAATAATAGATCCTATCCAATCAAGATGTGCAATATTTAGATTCACCCCTGTTAAAGGGAAAGATATAATAAAACGTTTAGAGTTTGTAGCTAGTAAAGAAGGATATGATTATGATTTAGATGCACTTGAAAGCATTGTTTACTTTGCTGAAGGAGATATGCGTAAAGCAATTAATACTTTGCAATCTGCATCATTAGAAGGAGAAAAAATTACAGTTGATTCCGTTTATGAAGTTGTATCTAAAGCTCGACCAGAAGATATTAATAAAATGGTAACTATGGCATTAACTGGCGATTTTATGGGATCTAGGACTCTTTTAAGAGAAAACATGGTTTTACATGGAACAAGTGGAGAAGATATGGTTACACAAATCTATCAAGATATATCTAAACGAGTAATGGAAGAGAAGATGGAAGGAGAAATCTACATGGATTTAATGGAATATCTTGCAGAAACTGATTTTAGAATACGTGAAGGTGCAAATCCAAGAATTCAATTAGAAGCACTACTAACTAAATTTTTATAAATAATTCTTTTTAAGGAATAATTTAACATGTTATGGACAGAAAAATACAGACCAACATCATTATCTGAAGTAGTAGGAAATGGAAAGCAAAAAAAAGACATAGAAAATTGGGTTTCTAAATGGAAAGAAGGAATCCCTCAAAAACCATTATTACTTGTTGGTCCAGCAGGAATCGGAAAAACAACACTTGCTCATTTAATAGCTAGTAATTTTTCAGAATTTGTTGAACTAAATGCAAGTGATAAGCGTTCCTATGACATAATAATGAACACAGTTGGAGAATCTGCAACAACAAGGTCCTTTTTTGGCGATGATTATAAATTAATTATTTTAGATGAAGTAGATGGAATTCATGGCAATGATGACAGAGGTGGAGCTCGAGCTATTGGGCAAATTATAGCAAAAAGCCAACACCCCCTAATTATGATAGCTAATGACTTTTATAGTAAAAGAATAGCTACAATTAAGACTAAAGCTGAAGTAATTAAAATGCAAAAAGTCCACACTAATTCTATAAATGCATTTTTAAAAAGAATAGCTAAATCAGAAGAAATTCAAGCTGACCCTGTAGCTATTAAAGATTTAGCTAAGCAATCAAATGGAGATTTACGTTCAGCTATTAATACATTTCAAGCTGTAGCAGATGGTAATGAAACATTTGGAAGTGAAGATTTAGAAAAAGTAAGTAAAAAAGATGATCGTTCCACAATATTTGATAGTGTTAGAACTGTACTTAAAAGTAAAACACCAAGTAAAGTAAAAAAAGCTATGTTTATTGAAGAAGATCCAACTCTAGTTATGGAATATATTGCAGAAAATATCCCAAGAGAGTATGAAAAAAAGAATGAAATCAAAAAAGCTTATGAAAACATTTCAAAATCTGATATATATTTCGGAAGAGCTCGAAGAACTAGAAATTATGGTTATTGGAAGTATGCATCTGATTTTATGAGTATTGGGGTGTCTTTATCTAAAAAAGATACTTATAAAAAATTTACAAAACTTACATCACCTACATCATTTAGTATAATGGGCAAAACTAGAGGAAAAAGAAATTTAAGAGATAAAATAGCTGAAAAAATCTCTGAGAAGATGCATGTCTCAAATTCCGTAGCTATATCAATGTTTCCATACTTTGAAATAATGTTTGAAAATGACGAAGAAGCTTATGATATAGCTGATTTTCTTGAATTAGATGATGATGAGATAAAGCGTTTTAGAAAGAAAAAAATTCCTAAAAAAGTTATTAAAGCTAAAGAAGCTGAAAAAATAAAAAATAGGGAAGATAAAAAGAAAATTGAAATTGAAAAAGGAATTTTTATAAAACCTAGACAAGAAGTTAAAATTGCTGAACCTGTTAAAGAAAAAGTTGAAGTTATTGAAGAAGAAAAAGTTGATGAAAAACCTAAGAAATCTGATGGAGATAATGCTCAAAAATCTCTATTTAATTTTTAAATTTTCTTCTATAAATTCCTCAGACTTTAAAACATTGTCTTTAAATTGAGGAACTACATTTGATAAAAACTCCATAAAAGATTCTGCAACATCATCAGAATCATTTTTATTTTTAATAGTTTTTAAATTTTCAAATTCTAAAAAAGAATTTATCCAATCTCGTGGAATATTAATAAATGGATAAATACCTTTTTTATCCTTTCTATTAAAATCAATACCTTTACCTGTAAAAATTTCTGAAAAGATATGATTTACCTCTTCATCAAGTATTAAATTATAAGCTATTAAATCAATGCCTTTTTCATTTTTATCAAAACTGAGTTCTACACCATATTTTCTAGTGTAAGGTTCCATAATAATAAAAAGTAAGTTATTTATTGAATCATCTTTATTTGGAAGCAAAATTTTCTGTTTTGGTTTAATATGATTTGCTAAAACTTTTGATGATTTTGAACATATTTTTTGAAATAAACTAGATCTTAAAACTTCAATATTAGGATAATGTTTTTTAAAAGTTTTTTCTTTAGTTCTAGAAAACTTAGAAAATCTTAAATTATTAATATAAATTTTAGAAGAAGTATAACTAATAAATCTTGTATCTACTCCAATAGCCTTTAAAAATTTCAAAATATCTTTCTTAGATTCTTTAAAACTCTCATTTTCTGGTACAATATCAAAAATAAAATCCATTTAAACCACATGTTTTAAAATAACTTCTTCCATTACATCAATTGGAGGATTAATTCCAGTCCATATTTTAAAACTTTCAGCTCCTTGATATAATAACATTTTAATACCAGATATTGTTTTGGAATTAGCTATTTCAGCTTCTTTTAAAAGCGGAGTTTTAATAGGATTATAAACAATATCATTAACAATTAAATCTTCATGTAATATATCATGTGTAGCTATTGGTTTATCATTTGGTTTTAAACCTAAAGGTGTTGTATCAATGAAAATATCTGCATCACATAATTCATTTTTTAAATTATCAAGAGAATTATAATTTATATTTTCATTTAAATTTGATTTTAAAATATCTTCACTTAATGATTTAGCTTTATCTTCATTTCTATTTATAATAACTAAATTATCAATATTTTCATTAGCTATTTGAAAAGATATAGCTCTTGCAGATCCACCAGCACCAGTTATTACAATTTTTTTATTTTTTAAAGATATAATTTCTTCAATAGCTTTTAATGCTCCAATACCATCTGTATTATATCCTTTTTTATTTTTTAAATCAATTGTATTAACTGCTCCAATTAATTTAGCTATTGGATCAAGTTCATCTAAATAAGGAATTATATTGATTTTATGAGGAATTGTTACATTTAATCCTTTAATATTTAATGATTCAGCACCATCAATTACATTTTTTAATTTATTATCTTCAACCATAAATGGAAGATATATATAATTTAAATTAAGCTCTTTAAAAGCAGCATTATGCATTACAGGTGATAAACTATGTTCTACAGGATTTCCAATCAATCCAACAACTTTTGTATTTCCATCAATCAATATTTTCACTTCATTCTAAATGAATAATTAAATTAAAATATTTAAAAATAGCTATTTATACCTTCCTTATTATTTTTATAAAACTCGAGAATATAAATGAAATTATTTAAAATATGTTGTTTTT
>JAJDHW010000042.1 GCA_030266405.1 Methanobrevibacter sp. OttesenSCG-928-I08 | reverse complement strand
TAGTTTATATTATTGTTGCAATTCTTATTGGAGTTGTTGTATTTCAATTATTCATGTGGTTATTACCAGTTGTAGTTGTTGTATTGATAGCTTTCTTTGTATATATGTATTTGAAAGAAAGAAATGCTTATTGATTTTCAATATCTTCGTATGCTGAAGTTGCAGCTATTGCGCCTTCACTACAAGCAACAACCCATTGATTTAACCCACCAGTTACATCTCCTGCAGAATAAATATATTTTACATTTGTTCTTTGATTTTTATCAGTTATAATGTAATTATTTTCATTTATATTAACATTTAATTTATTAGCTAGTTCAATGTGAGGATCATATCCTATAGATATGAAAATTGCATTTGTTTTTAATTCTTTTATATTATTTTTATTATCTTTAATTGTAACAGATTCAACTAAGGTTTCACCATTTATAGAAATCACATTAGAGTTCATTATTGTTTTTATTCCTTTTTCTTTAGCTCTTTTTTGAAGAAATTCTTCGCCTCTAAATTTATCTCTTCTGTGAATTATTGTAACATTACATCCGATATTTGAAAGATAAATTGCTTCTTGAAGGGCGCTGTTTCCTCCTCCAACCATTACAACATCTTTTTCTCTAAAAAACATTCCATCACAAGTTGCACAATAAGAAACACCTCTTCCAACAAACTCTTTTTCTCCTTTAATATTCAAATGTTTATGAGAAGATCCTGTAGCTAATATTATTGTTTTTGAAAGATAGCTTTGGTTATTTGTACTTATTTCAAAATTATATTCTTCATTTTCAAGTTTTTTGATATTATTTACTTTTTCAAGTTCATTAATTTGAGCATTTTTCTCACATTGTGATTTCATTTTATCAGCTAAACTAACACCTGCAATAATATCAAATCCAGGATAATTTTCCATAGCTGGAACTTCACGTCCTACTCCTCCAGCAAGTTTAGCTTCAAGTAATAAAACTTTATTTCCTTGTCTTCCACCATATAATCCTGCAGTTAAACCTGCTGGTCCTGCTCCTATAATAATGATGTCATATTTTTCCATAGTTTCGTCTTTTAAAATTTTTAATATTAATATATGTAATTTAAAATATTAATATTTTTTTAAATTAAAGAAGATTATTAATTTCTTCTTGTAATATTTTATTTACAATACTTCCATCAGCTTTTCCTTTGAGCTTTTTCATACTCATTCCCATAAGAGGGCCCATTGCACCCATGCCTCTATCTTTAACCATTTCTTCTTTTGATTGTACTATTTCATTTATAATTGATCTAACTTCTGACTCACCTAAAAGTGTTAAATTATTATCATCAGCTATTTTTTCAACACTTTCATCTGGATTTTCACATACTTTAGTAATTAAATCAGATATAGCATCTTTAGATATTTTATCATTTTCAAGTAATGTAAAAATCTCAATATATTTATCACAATTTAAATAATCAATATTGTGTCCTTCTCTTTTTATTTCCTGAATATCATATGCTAAAACAGAAGCTATTGTAGTTGAATCAACATTTAATTTTGAAATAATTTCCTCAAAATCATCACATACACTTCTTCTAACAAGTTGTGTAGCTAAATCTTCACTTAAATTATATTCTTTTATAATTCTTTCTTTTTTAACATCTGGAAGTTCAGGTAAATTATTTTTTATAGGATTTACAATTTCATCAGTAATTTTAAATAAAGGAATATCAGTTTCTAAATACATTCTATTAGCAGTTGGTAAAGGACGCATATATTCAGTATTTCCATCTTCTGTTGATTTACGTGTTTCTTCAACAACACCTTCAAATGCTAAATTAGCTCTTCTTTTAACTTCTTCTAATGCAGAAATAGCTACATCTTCTTTATGTGCTACAATAATTATTGCATCATTTTCACTAACATTTAAATATTTTTTAAGCTCATTAACTTCACTACCTTCTATTCCATAAGCTGGAAGTTCATCTGTGTGGAAAATTCCAGAAACTCCACGCTTTTTAGCATAACTTGCAATTTCTGTTCCAAATCTTCTATTTGGCTGAACTTCTTTTCCAATTAAACCTGCAAAACCTTTTAAAACAACTCCTTTAATAGATTCTGCAGATGATAATATTTTAGAGGATGTGTTTTTAAATACATCATTTAAATCATGTATTTCTTCTAAAACTTCAGCATTTCTTTTTTCTAATTCTTCTTTTATATCAATTAGAGCAAGTTGTCTTTGAACTTCATTTTCAACTATTGTACTCATTAAATCAAGATTTTGAACTCCTTTTATTTCAACTCTAGCTCCTTTTGCAATAGAAATATTTAAATCCTGTCTTATTGTTCCAAGGCCTCTTTTAACATTAGTACTTCTTAAAACTTGACCAATCATATATGCAACTTCACGAACTTGATCTGGATGGTGCATAGATGGATCTGTAGTTATCTCAGCTAGTGGAATTCCAAGTCTATCTAATCTGAATTCAGTAAATTCATCATTAGTTTCAATTCTTCGAGCTGCATCTTCTTCTAAACCTAAAGTTTCAATAAGTACTTTACCATAAGGAGTTTCTAAATAACCATCAGTAGCTATTAAACCAGTTCTTTGGTATCCTCCAGTGTTACTTCCATCAAGAATTTGTTTTCTCATTGTATGGAATTCATCAACAACACGCATATTTAAAAGTTCAGCTATTGTAATAGATATTTTAAGAGCTTCTAAATTTAAATCACGAGGTGGTTCATCATCAGATTCAATAAGGCAACTTTTTTCATTATAAAGTTCATATCTAAAGTTTAATTTTCTTTTACCTTCATGTAAAGCTGCTCTATCCATTGTTCCTAATTCGCTTTGTGTAGGTCTAAGGTTTCTTTTAACAATTACATCATATTCTTCATCAATTAATTCATTTTTACAATTACAAAATAGCTTTTTTTCACTATTTAACTGTTGATGAACTTCAAGACCCATTTTAAGACCTAATTTATCAAAATCCAACTTTCCACTCTCCTAATTTAAGAAATTTTGAACTGAAGATTTATCATCAATTTCTCCAGCTATATTTTTAGCCATTAATTCTTTTATTTCATTCATATCATTTGTTTGACCTAAAACCCATGATAATTTAACATATGCAGTTTCAGGAGTCATATCTTCTGCAGAAATTACACCAGTATCTACTATTTTTCGCCCAGTACTATAAACATTCATATTTACATTTCCATATAAACACTGAGAACTCATAACTACTGGGATATTTTCTTCTTCTGCTCTTTTTAATGAATCAAGCATATAATCAGGAACATGACCTAATCCAGTTCCTTCAATTAAAAGACCTTTATATCCGTTATCAATATGATACTCAATATATTCTGAAGAAATTCCTGGGAATGTTTTTATAAATCCAACTTTATATTCTATTTCATTATTAAGTTTTAATTCACGTTCATTTCTTTTATGATATGAATAATTAGGATTAATAGTCATTTTATTATTTTTGAGTGTAGCTATTGGTTGAGAGTTAATACTTCTAAATGTATCTCTTCTACTAGTGTGCATTTTTCTAACTTTAGTTCCTTTATGAAGTAAACATTCAGCATCATTTAGAGAACCATGCATACATACACTAACTTCAGCTATGTCTGATTTTGCAGCGTGAACAGAATTTATTAAATTTAAAAATGCATCAGTAGAAGGCCTATCACTACTTTTTTGAGCTCCAGTAACAATTATCGGAACTGGACTTTCTATCATAAAACTTAATGCTGCAGATGTATAATGCATTGTATCTGTTCCATGAGCTACAACAACACCATCAGAACCTTCAGATATATCATCAGCTATTGCTTTTGCAGAATCAACCCAATATTTTGGCTGCATATTTTCACTTAAAATATTATACAATGCCTTTACTTCATAATTTGCAATATCTAATAATTCTGGATTTGCTCTAATTAAATCACCAGCAGTAAAAGCTGGATGAACAGCTCCAGTTCTATAATCAATTATTGAAGAAACTGTTCCTCCTGTTGAAATAACAGAAATATTTTTTTTATCCGGATCTTTTGGAATTTCTTTACTTTCATATTGGATTTTAGGTTTTTCACCTTTTTTTAATAGCTGAATTTCACTATTTTCTATACTAGTTCCGATATTATATCCATTATCTAATTTTATTACAATATATCCATCTTCACTATCTTCAAATCTATCAAGTAATATTCCTTCATAACTTATGTCTTCTTTTGAGATTTTAATTTTATCTCCTATAGAAACATCTGATTTATCTAAAAATTCTTGTGTTATTGTTTTATAGGCCATGGTATCACTTTTTAATATTCTCTTTTACCCAATTTGCACCAGCTTCTAAAACTTTAAGGTTAATATCTATAACTTTAGGTTTAGATGCAAACATTTCTTTAATTCCATTAACATAAGCTTCTTTAGAAATACTATTATCAAGTTCCATTAAAGCTCCAAGTAATGCTGTATTTGCAGTTCTCACATTTCCTTCATTTTCTGCAATTTCAATAGATGGCATTGAAACAATTTTAACATTTTTATCAATATCAAAATCAGTAATATTAGAATCATATATAATAATTCCACCATCTGTAACATCATCTGCAAATTTTTCTAAGGATGTTTTATTTAAAGCAATTAAAACATCACTTTCATCAACAACTGGAGTTCCTATTCTTGTTCCTGAAATTACTACAGAACAATTTGAAGTTCCTCCTCTTTGTTCAGGACCATAACTTGGATACCATGAAACATGTTTTCCTTCATTACATGCAGCTTGAGCTATTGTAAAACCAGCACTCAATACTCCTTGACCGCCAAAACCAGCTATTTTAATTGAAAGAGGTTTAAATGATTCTTCATCAACAAAATCAACCATTTCTTCCCTATTTATATTAAATAATTTATCAAGTGTTTCAATTTTAAAATCGCTTTTTGGTCTAATAATTGGTTCTACTTCATAAGATTTATCTCTTAAACGACCAAGTGGGAATTCTTTTTCCATTTCATCTTCTAAGAATTTTTGAGTTTGTTCAACATTTAATTTTACATTTGTTGGACAAGGTGATAAGACTTCAACAAAAGAATACCCTTTTCCTTCTTTTTGAATTTGTAATGCTTTTTTAATAGCTGCTTTTGCAGCTTTAATCTTTGCAGGTGTAGCAAGTGATACTCTTTCAATAAAAACAGGTGCTTTTAAATTATCTATAAGTTCTGCCATATGTATAGGATAACCTGTATAAGAAGGATCTCTTCCAGTTTGAGAAGTTGCTGTTACTTCACCAACTAATGTTGTTGGAGCCATTTGCCCTCCAGTCATTCCATATACTGTATTATTAACAAAAAATACAGACAATTTCTCTCCACGATTTGCTGCTTGTAAAGTTTCATTTAATCCAATTGAAGCTAAATCTCCATCTCCTTGATAACTCATTACAATTGCATTATCTTCAGCTCTTGAAAGTCCAGTTCCAACAGCTGGAGCTCTTCCATGAGCAACTTGCACATTTCCACAATTAAAATAATAATAAGCAAATACAGAACATCCTACAGGAGAAATCATTATACTTCTCTCTTGAATTTCTAATTCATCCATAACTTCTGCAATTAATTTATGGAGAATCCCATGACCACAACCTGCACAATAATGAGTTACAGTTTGATTTTCTTCTCCTTTTCTAGGGAAACTATCATAAAGTGATTCTGGATTTCTTAAAATTCTTACATCAAAATCTTGATTATTTTTTTTACCTTTAAAACTTCTATTTGTCACTTTTACACCTCCCCTATTCATAACTTTTTCCTGTAATTTCTTGAATTTTATTTAAAATATCTTTTAATTGGAGTAGGCTTCCACCCATTCTATTTATAAGATAAATATTGTCTGTTCTATTAGCTGCAAGTTGAATATCTTCTAAAAGTTGTCCATTACTCATTTCTACGGAAATAAATGTTACATTATCGTCAGATAATTCTTTAATCCTTTTTTTAGGAAATGGAGATAATGTAATTGGTCTTAATAGTCCTATTTTAAGACCTTTTTCTCTATAAATATCTACAACTGATCTACATAATCTACTACTTATTCCATAAGCTATAAGAACAAAGTTAGCATCTCCAACTTCATATTCTTCAAACATTACTTCATTTTCTTCAATTTCAGCATATTTTTCTTGTAATTCAAAATTAAAATTTTCAAGCTGATCAAAATCAAGGAATATTGAACTTACTAGATTTTCCATAGTTTCTTTATTTCCTCTTACTGAAAGCTCATTATTTATTTTTGGTTCAATAGCTTTCTCAGGATATTTTAAAGGTTCAGCCATTTGCCCTAAAATACCATCTGCCATTACAATAACAGGATTTCTATATTTATCAGCTAGTTCAAATGCTTTTATTGTAAGGTCACACATTTCTTGAACACTATTTGGGCTTAAAACTATATTTTTATAGTTTCCATGGCCTCCTCCTTTAACATTTTGATTATAATCACTTTGTTCAGGGCCAATGTTTCCAAGGCCTGGGCCTGCTCTCATAATATCTACAATTACTGCAGGTAATTCTGCACCTGCTAAAAATGAGATTCCTTCTTGCATTAAACTCATACCAGGTCCAGATGAAGCACTCATAACTCTATGTCCTGCTGCAGCACCACCATAAACCATATTTATTGATGCTTCTTCACTTTCTGCTTGAACAAATTTACGACCTGCCATTGGGAAATATTTAGATGCTTCATGTAATATTTCACTAGCTGGTGTTATTGGATATCCAAAATAACAGTCACATCCAGCATACATTGCACCTATGATAACCGCAGTATTTCCTTTTACCATATGATTACTCATTATTTGACTCCTTTATTTTTGTCTTATATTTAATCATCATTGCAATATCATTATTTTTTCTTTTAAAGCTGTGAACTTCTACAGCTAAAGGTTCAGGACATGTATAATAACAATCTCTACAACCACTACATCCTTCACCAATATATTTTGCATATTGATATCCATTATCATTTAAATCTTCACTTAACTCTAAAACTTTCTGTGGACATGCAATTATACATCTTTTACATGCCTTACATTCATTTTTATGAATTATTGGGAATGGATCACTATCTGTCATAATAATCATTTTTTTAAGCTTATAGCTATTTATTTATATCTTTATTTCTAATTTCAACTCTTCTTATTTTACCACTTATTGTTTCTGGAATTTCATCAACAAATTCTATTTTTCTTGGATATTTATAAGGAGCTGTAACATTTTTAACATGTGTTTGTATTTCTTTTTTCAATTCTTCTGAAGCTTCATATCCTTCAGTTAACATAATTGTTGCTTTAACAATTTGTCCACGTAATTCATCAGGATAACCTGTTACTGCACAATTTAATACAGCTTCGTGAGATATTAATGCATCTTCTACTTCATAAGGACCAATACGATACCCTGAACTTTTAATTATATCATCATTTCTTCCAACAAAGTGATAATATCCATCTTCATCAATCCATGCAGTATCTCCGCAATGATAATGATCATCATAACATGCTTCTTTTGTTTTTTCAGGATTTTTATAATAACCTTTAAATAATCCAGGATGAGGACCTTTACCAGAAGTTTTAACTGTAATTTCTCCTTCATCTCCAATATCTGCTCTTTCTCCAGCAGCATCTAAAAGTTCAATATCAAATATTGGACAAGGTTTACCTACTGAATTAGGTTTTGCATCTAACCAGATGAAAGTAGCTATAGCTAATGTGGTTTCAGTTTGACCAAATCCTTCTTTTATTCTTAAACCTGTGATTTCTTTAAATTTTCTAGAAACTTCATAAGGCAATGGTTCTCCAGCAGTTGTAACATAGCTAAGATTTTCAAAATTGTATTTAGATAAATCTTCTTTTATAAGTAATCTGTAAATTGTTGGAGGTGCACAAAAGCTTGTAACTTTGTTTGATTCTATTTCTTCAAGTAATCTACTTGGATTAAACCTTTCATAATCATAAATAAATACTGAACATCCAGATATCCATTGACCATATAAATTTCCCCAAACAGCTTTTCCCCAACCAGTATCTGCTGCTGTATGGTGAAGTCCATTTTCTTTAACATTATGCCAATATTTTGCAGTTGTAATATGTCCTAAAGGATATAAAAAATCATGTTCAACCATTTTTGGAAGACCTGTTGTTCCTGAAGTGAAATAAATTAACATTATATCATCATTATTTGTTTTTTCACTTCCAGTAGGTCTTTCAAACTCACTACTCATTTCTTCTATTTCTTTGGTGAAATTATGCCAACCATCTAAATCTTTGTTTATTACGAGTTTTGTTAGGTTAATACCAAGTTCTTCTTCAGCTTGATTAAAGTCTGGAATTAATTGATCTTCTTCAACAGATACAATCATTTTTATATTTGCATTTTCAATTCTAAACTTAATATCATGTAACTTTACCATATGGGTTGCAGGTATTACTACAGCTCCAATTTTATGTAAAGCTATTATTGAAAACCAAAATTCATATCTGTTTTTTAAAGTAAGCATTACTTTATCGCCTTTTTTAATACCATAACTTTTAAAAAGGTTAGCTGCTTTATTTGTATATTCTTTCATATCTGCAAATGTGAAAGTGTGTTTTTCTTCATCATTTGTCCAAATTAAAGCTATTTTATCAGGATCAATTTCTGCATATTTATCTACAACATCAAAACCAAAATTAAATCCTTCAGGTATTTTTAATTCAAAATTATCTTTAAAATCTTCATATGAGTCAAAATTCACTTTTTTAACAAAATTTTCTATTAGTGATGTCATCTTTAAACTCCTTATTACATTATCACTGCTAAAAATTTAGCTTTTTCTTGATTTAATGCTTCCATTGCATGTCTATGAGTGGAGTCAAAGAATATTGAATCTCCTTCATTTAAAACAATTTCATTATCATGTATGTATATTTTTAAGCTTCCTTCTAATACATAATTAAATTCTTGACCTGGGTGAGTATTTAATGAAGGTTTTTTATCCTTTGGATCTACTGTAACAATAAACATTTCAGCTTTTTTATGAATAAATTTATCACATAAATTTTCATATTTGTATTGTTTTCTACGTTCTATCTCTACGCCTTTATTTGCTCTTGTAACATCGAAGATACTCATTCGTGTTTCTTCGCCAGTTAAAAGTAAACTTAAATCAACATTTAAAGCATTAGCTATTTCATATAAAAAACTAGCAGGAATATCTAACTCTCCATTTTCATACTTTTCATAAGTATTTTCATCTACTTTTAAGTCTTCAACAAATTCAGGGATTGATTTATCGGAAAGTTCTCTTAGTTCTCTA
>JAJDHW010000041.1 GCA_030266405.1 Methanobrevibacter sp. OttesenSCG-928-I08 | reverse complement strand
CTGTATATGTCAATGGTTTGGGCACTGGTAACAGTATTTATTTTATCTTTTTTTGGTACTATAGCATTAAATATTATTTTTAGATATTTAGGCAAAAGAGGATATATAGGCAATTTGTTTCCGAATGTGAGAGGAGGAATTCCTCGAGCTATAGGCATAGTTCCTTTTATTATTCTTAGTTTTTGGCTACCTTCTGGATATAATGATTTAGTTTTAATAATTGGTATATTTGCTCTTATTGATGACATTCTTGGAAGAAGACAAGTTTTTAATTTGCCTATTGAATGGGGGCAACTTTCACGAGGTATTGGTATTTTAGCAGTTATGATTGCAGGATTTAGCCTTGGATTAGGCTGGTCTTCTGTTTTAATAGCTCTTTTAGTTCAACCAATTAATATTTCAGATATGCAACCAGGATCTACATGTATGGTAACAATTTTAATGAGTATTTTAACTATTTTAGCAATGATACTATTTAGTGTAGGAGATATTCAAGAAATTCCTGCAGTATATACTCCTCTTCTGATTTTAGTGGTTTGTTTAGCTTATTGTCCTTTAGATTTTGCTGGAAAAATCATGTTAGGAGAAGTAGGTAATCATTCTTTTGCTGTTGCATTAGGTATTAGTTTTTACATGGTTGGAGGCTTTTTACCAACTTTACTTTTAACAATAATAACTATTTGCTTATCTGCATTTGTTAGAAGAAATACTTTAAGAATATTTCTTGTAAGAAAATTACAAATTCCAAATCCTACTTTTGGAGATTATTTTATGGATGTATTGACTGGAGGAGGATTAGGAGATTTATTTAGAAGATTATTCTTAGGTAAAAACCAGTATTATATTAAAAATGATTTTTTAATTATTTTAGGATTCAGAAGACTTATTTATAATCCTTATGCTCCAAATAATGGTAGATACAATTCAAATGATAAATCATTTAAACCTAGACTTAGTTAATATTTATATTTATGAGGTATTATTATGAGAGATATTTTTGATGTAATTAATAGTCGTAGAAGTGTTCGTGAATATAGTGAAGAACAAATAAAAGACGAAGAAATTGAAAAAATAATAAATGCAGGTTTCATGGCTCCAACTGCAAGATCATCAGAACCATGGTATTTTACTATAATACAAAATAAAGAACTTTTAAATGATATAAATAACCGTGCTCTTGAAATAATGGGAAATTCTGGAGATGAATTTGCAGAATATTTAGCTGAATCTGGACGAAACATTTTACATAATGCTCCAACGGTTATTGTAGTATCTGCAAGAAAAGATGCTGCAAATATGCAAGCAGATTCTAGTGCAGCTATTGAAAACATGCTTCTTGCTGCTGAAGGATTAAATATTGGATCATGTTGGTTAGGTTTAATACAATTTTTCTTTTCTGATGAAGAAAATGTTAAAAAATTAGAAATTCCTGAAAATTATACTCCTTTATATGGGGTTTCATTAGGTTATAAAATTCATGAAAATGTAAAGATTGATAGGGATAAAAATAATTTCAATTGGATTAAATAATATGAAAGCTCTTATTGTTGTAACTGGTAGGGGATTAGGTGGAGATGCTGTAATTGCATTAAATATTATTAAAAGTTTAGAAAAACATGGCTTAGATTGTGAAATTGCACTAGATTCCTCTGCCCCAGGAGTATTATTTGAAAAAAATGGATATTCTTGGCATAAAGTTAGTATTCCTCAAGCTGGAGGCCATGCTGCTACTAAATTAACTACAATTAAAGCTGCCTTTAAAATGTTAAAAGCAACATTTCCTATTCGTAAACTTGTAAAAAATATTAAAGCAGATATTGTTGTTGGAATTATTGGTGGTGGAGCTATTGTTGGATGTGTTGGAGCTAAATTATCAAGAACTCCGGCTGTTGGTATTATTAACACTCCTTTAGATACAAAAATTTGTACTAAATTAAACCATTGTATTGTACTGCCTGAAGTTGAATTATTTAAATCTAAAAATTTACCTGCAAATGTTGATAGAAGCTATTATCCTGTAAACCCATCAATTTCTATAGGAGATCCTAATAAAGCTTTAAATTTAATTAAAAAACATTGCAGCAAACACAATTTAGAATTTGATGAGAATAAAAAAACAATTCTATTTTCTTCAGGTTCATCTTTATTTGAATTAATGGTTAAAGCAGTAGCTAAATTTGCCGATGATCATGATGATTATAATATTATATTAATTGGAATACCTTTAGAAGAAGATTATAATAAATTAATTGAAGGAAAAGATATTATTAATTTAAAATATATTGATTGGATTAATGATTTATATTCTTTCATTGATTTAGCTGTTTTAACTGATGATGGTTTAATGATTCAAGAAGCTATAACATGTCACTTACCAGCTATTTCTCTTACAAGAGTTAAATATGGCAGATATCATAATATGGAAGCTATTTTTAAAGGAGCTATTTTAGAATCTGATTTTGATCAGTTAAATTCAAAAGTTCAAGAACTTGTAGATAACTTAGATGAATATAAAAAAAAGTCAGAATTATATTCTAAAGAAATCTTAAACTCTTGTGATAAAATAGGAAATATTGTTGTAGGTGAAATTAATAAATAATCTTATCTTTTTTATAACCACATTGATTTAATTATTTTATAATTTGCATCAGTAGATGGATGGACTTCTAAAAATTCATCAAATTTATCTAAATCTTCATCAATTCTCATTAAATAAGATAAATAAGATATATCATCTGTTGATGATGGAGATATTGATGTTATTTTACCTATTTTATTTTCTTTCTCATCAAAAGACATTTTTGTAATTCCAGTATCTCCTGTTAACACATTCCAGAAAGCACCAGGGCCTCCAGTACCTGGAACTGTTATATCTACTAAATCATTACTATTTTTTTCATCTTTTACAAAACCAACTTCCATATTTAAACTAATACTTTGAGGAATACAATTATAGTCTATTTTATTTAAATAACCTGCCATATTACGGGCTGCTGTGATTCCTTCCATTCTTGCAACAGGTGTCATAGTATGTCCTCCAATAACATCTCCTGCAGCATAAATATTATCAATATTTGTTTGCATAAATGAATTAACTTTTATTGTTTTATTGGAATTTAATTTAACAACATCTTCTACAATTTCAGAATTAGGTGTACGTCCAGTTGCAAAAAAAGGAACTCCTTCATATTCATTGTCATGAGTAATAACTTTATTTTTTCCTACTTCTAAAACATCAATATTTTCTAAAATAGAAACTTTTTGAAGTAATTTTTCTTTAATATATTCTCTCATATCAGAATCTATTTCTTTTAAAAATTTACTACGTGCAAATATTTTAACTTCACTTCCAAGCTGTGAATAAATATTAGCTATTTCACAAGCTATTATTCCACTACCAATTATATTAAGTTTTTCTGGAACATCATCAATGTTTAAAATATCTTGATTTGTTAAACCATATTCTTTTCCTGGAATATCTGGAATAAATGGTCTTGCACCTGTAGATATTAATAAATTATCATAACTATAGCTTTCTCCATTTACATATACTAAATCATCTATTAACTCAGCTTCACCATAGATTATTTGATTATTTACAGATTCATTTTCCTTTTGATTAATATATCTCATTATTTCTTGTGTTTCTTTAATCTTTTCAACAAGTTTACTATAAGAAAATTCCACTTGACTTTTAATAAACCCATGAGCATTAAATCTATTTGTAGAATCTAAATATTTACAAACATCTGTTAATGCGCAAACAACCATACATCCTTCATTCAAACAAGTACCAGCTATATGTTTTTTTTCTATAAGTAAAACTTCTTTTTCAAGCTTTCCAAGCTCTAATGAACCTAATCTTCCTGCAGGTCCAGAACCTATAACAATATTTTCCATATTTACACAACTTTTTAATAATTAAGTTAAGTATATATATTTAAAATAATAAATTCTTTGTTATTATTTTAATTAAAAGGAGAATATTATGTGTATTGCCGCACCTGCTAAGGTTATTGAAATAAATAAAGAAGAAAATCGTGTAGTTGCTGACTTTGGAGGGGTAAGACAAGAGGCTAAATTGAATCTTTTAGATGATATTGAGCTTGGAGATCATATCCTTATACATGCTGGTTATGCAATTGAAAAACTTAGTGAAGAAGCAGCTAAAGAATCTTTAGAAGCATGGGATGAATTATTAAAAGTCCTTGATGAAGAAGATGAAGAATTAGCTGAATTAAATAAAGAATAACAATAATAATTGATATTCTTTAATTATTCTTATTTTAATATATTGAAATTCTATTTATTCCATCTATTTTTCTAAATTCGTTTATTATATCTCCAGGAACTGGCTCTTCAGTTATTATTGTCAACATTGGAAAATCTTCTATTTCTGTATCTTCTGCATATGCTTGACGAATACTAATTCCTTTTGAGGAGATTAAACTTGTTGTAGCAGCAAGTATTCCATTATTTTCATAACCTACTTCTATTTCAATAACACCAAGGCCTAAACTTTTTGCTATATTTTTAAGAAGGGTTCCAGCAGGAATTATATTTTTAAAAATATTGGATAGATCGTCATCATTTAAAATAACTTCAATTGTAGATTTTATTACTCTTCTATCTACATCAGCAGATTTAGCAAGGGAAATATCGTTTATTTTTAAATCTCCACAATATATTTTATAATCATCATCTATTCTTAGACCTAGTTCAATCATTTTTTTTGCTACTCTCATTCTAGCAGGATATTTTTTGAACTTTTTATTTAATTTTTCCCACATTTTTAACATGACTCCTACTTTTTGTACATTAATGTATTTTTTGAGCATTATATTATATAAATATATTTAAAAAATTTTTAGTTAAAATTAAAGAGATTATTTATTAAAATTCAATTTAATATTTGAGAAAAAAAGTTTAGTAGTAGGCTAGCTGGGATTCGAACCCAGGACCTCACGGTTATCAGCCGTGCGCGCTAACCAAGCTGTGCCACTAGCCTATAATAAAAAAATATTTTTTTAATAAAAAATAAGAAACTATAACTTATAATAAAATATACTTTTTATCATATATAATACTTTCTATTTTTTCAATATCTTTTTATATTTTTGAAAAAATTATTTATTTATCATTTCATTTATGGAATCTGCCATAGCATGACCTTCAACGACAATTTCAACTTTGTCAATTCCATCTACGCCTTCTGCTTGTTTTTTAGCTTCAGCAGCCATACGAGTGACACTCATACAACCAGGATTTGTCGGTTTGATTACTATTTTAGCAGTACTATTGTCAACTTCAATACTTTGAACAATTCCCATTTCAACGATACTCACACCCATATGTGGGTCATTAACTGCTGAAACAGCATCTTTTACATTATTCGCTAAATCTGACATTTATATCCTCCATTCACAATTATGTAATTTTATTCAATCAATAGATATTGTACTTTATAAAAATACATTAAGTGTTTTTAGTTTTAATTATATTTATAGATAGCTATTTAGAAATACTTCTTATTTTTCGAATTTTTAAATATATTTTAATTAAAATAGCTATTATTATTTTTATTATATTTTTTTAATATATTCACTAAATTTAATTGATTATAATCTTTATTTAATGAATTTGCAAAATTTAATCCTTTTTGGTTTATTATGAAAAATTATAATGTGGATGGAATTATTTAAGTCGGTGCCTAATTTTTACTCCAACTCCATTTTCACATTTTTCCATTTCTTTTCCTGTTAAAACAGCTTTTCCAACACCAACTACTTTGTCATTACTTACAACAACAACTTCATCTTGAGGAATGATATTGTGATCAGCTTTTGAAATTCCAGGAGTAAAGACAGTATTAGTTTTTAAATCAAAATCAATATTTACAATATTGATTCCAAGTTCGTACAATATCTTACCTCCTTCAAGATTAAGTGAATATAATCCAATATCTCTATTTAAAAGAGCTATCTGCTCATTATTTGAAAATAACTTTCTATGATATCTTCCTTTAGATTTAACATCATCAGGGATAAATTTATCTCCATTTTCACCAAACTGGTAAGTAGCTATTGATCTAAGCTCATGTAAAACCTTTTCTTTTCTAGGAACTTTATTATATTTTTTTAATTCCATTCTTAAGTTATAAATAGAATCAGGGGAAGTAGGTCTTCCATCTTCGCAGGTATAAATGCAATCATCTAAGTAATTTCTACAAACTTCTTCATATCCTCCACTAAGATTAGCTACTACAGTTTTGTCTTGAACATATTCTTTTAAAAGTTCTCCAGATAATTTTATCTCTTCAAAACTCCAGTCTCCAGATACTGTAACGTCATAAGATTGAATAGGAAATGTATTTTCTAATTCTCTTGGACATATTCCAAATGGGGAAGTTATTATAAGTTCTTGAAATGATCTAGTAACTTTTCTAAATTGGTGATGAGATTTTGAATTTGAATAAGGTTTTTTCATACTGCATGGTAAGAGAACTACAACATCACCTTTAGGTTCCATCATTAACATACGTTCTCTCCATCTTAAAGCTTCTGGACGATATAAGGATTCTTCACTTGAACAAATTACTTGCATAAATAACCACAATATTTTTTATTTTTATAAAATAATTTAAAAAAAGTTAGAATAAATTTATTTATTCTTTAAAGGATTCTATTAAAAGTTCATTTAATTCTTTTAATTTTCGAATCTCTTTTTCAGGATTTTCTATTTTCCTTTCCCATTTTTCAATAACAAAGTTAATATCTACTTCTTGTGTACCACTAACTAAATTATCACTATGGGCAACAATTTTTTCTTCAATAGTTATTGGAACATATGATTTTTTTGGAAGCCCCATCTTTTCAGATTCTTCTTCACTAATTCCTGCTCCAATATGTCTTTCAATAATATTTATGACTTCTTCACAGTAGCCATATTTTCTAGCTATTTTAGCTCCTTCGATTGCATGATGAATATTATGGGTTTTTGACCTACCCAAATCATGTAAAAGAGCTCCTTGTTCGATAATATCTAAATTTACATTATCAAAACATTTAGCTATTTCCATAGCTTTATTTCGAACTGCTATTGAATGTTCAATAACATCTTTCTCGCATTTTTCTTTTTTTAAAATTCTAATTTCCATGCTAAAAAAATATATTTATTTTGAAGAGCAAACTGCTTCGTATACCTTCTCACAAGCGGTAATTTCTTCTTTAATTTTATTAATTTTTTTACTATTATCTTCAAATCCAAGTTCTTCTCCACATTCCGGACAAATAAAACTTAATTGTGATGCATCTTCAAAATCAAGTCTAGTGTGTTCATTTGGACATAAGAAAAACATATTATTTTCTTCAATTTCTAATTCAACATTTAAACTTTTTATAATATGGGTCGATTTACTTTCAAGTTGTTTTTGAACTTCTTTTCCTTCAAAAGTCCAAGCATAACTATACCATTGTGTTTCAGGGTCTTTACTTCTTTTATAACTAGCTAAACCTTGATCATAAAGTTTATAAAGTACTTTTCTAACAATATTTAGACGAATTTCAGTTTTTTCAGCTATTTCCTCATCAGTGCTAACACCCTCTATTAAACACTTAACTATTTCTAAATTTTCTTCGCCTTCAACTACATCTGTTAATAAATTAACTACCATTGGATCTTTTAACATCTACTTCCCTCACCCTTTTAATATTTCACAACAATTGATTTTTTTTAACTCTTGAACAAATAAGGTTAAATACTGGTATAATAAAAATAAACGTATTAAATGAAAAAACACATATCGTATTTTTAAGAGATAATATTGATTTATTATATATATTTAATCTTATATAAATTTTATGTTTTCGAGAATTTTACCTATAAAAAAAATAATTATTATATATTTATTCTACTTTTCTTATAATAACAGCAGGAGTATGTGTTATTGAATCTAAATCTTTTAAACTAACACTTGTTTCATCTGAATTTAATACATTTTTAACACTATGTATAGTACTCATAGCAGTCGATAGTGATTTTTGATAATCTTCTGCAATATTTGCAATTTTTAAACCTTCTTCAACACTAATTTTTTTAGATGACCCTAGTGGTGTAGAACCTGCATTTTCAGAAATTTGACCAAGCACATATCCAAAAAATCCTTTGTTTGATTCAATTCCATCAATAGCTATTGGTAAACCTGTAAAATACTTATTTTTTCTTTTATAAGTTGCATCAGTATCTATAATTAGAACATTTATATTTTTATCAAGCTTTCTTTCAATATCTTTTGCTACTTTCTCAGGATTTTCAGGTAATAGTGATACAAATGTTCCTGGAGCATTACTTAAATCAATTCCTGCTTCTGAAGCTGGTTTTAATGCATGTTTCCAACCATATAAATCTAAAACAACTTCTTTATGTACTATTGATTCTTTAGGTAATTTTCTTAAGTTTTTAATTGTTCTTTTTTTAATTTTAAGTAGTGGTCCAAATATATATCCCCATAAATATTTACTCCAGATAATAGCTAAAAATTTGGATTTTAATGAAGGGGAATATTCTGATTCATCTACTAACCTTCCTTGAGAAACAGCAATTGGAGTTTCAGCTATAACTAAATAATCTCCATCTTCAATTATTGGTTTTATTTGTGATATAAGAGGATTCAAACTTTCATTAGGTTTTATATAATGTGTTTCAATAGGAATAATGAGATAATCCTCTTTTTCAATAAATTTATAATTTGAGCTTGTGTTTTTCATTTTTTACCAATAAATTAATTTATTCTTAAATTTATATAATATAATATATTTAATAATAGGTGTTTTTTATGAAAAAATCAATAACTTATTTTGAAAACCCTGGAAAGGAAAATACTGATGAACTTATAAGTTGTATTAAAGAAAGATTAGAAGGTTCTAATATAAAATATGTCGCTATTGCATCTTCTTCTGGTGAAACAGCTATTAAATTAGCAAAAGAAATAAAAAATGTTAAAATCATTAATGTTACTCATTTTAAAGGATTTTCCGGAGAAAATAAATCTGATATTTCTGATGAAATGATTGAAAAATTAGAAAAAGAAGGAGTTAAAACTTATTTTGGAGCTCATGCATTTAGTGGGGCATGTAGGGGAATTTCTAATAAGTATGGAGGGTCAACACCATTAGATATTGTTGCAGATACTTTAAGAATGTTCTCTCATGGGATTAAAGTTTCTTGTGAAATATCATTAATGCTTGCTGATGCAGGTTTAGTACCTACAGGTGAGGAAATTTTAGCTATTGGTGGTAGAGCTCAAGGAATTGATTCTGCAATAATTTTATCTACTGTTAATATGAATAATCTTTTTGATTTAAAGATTCATGAAATCATAGCTATGCCAAGGCCTTAATTTTTTAA
>JAJDHW010000040.1 GCA_030266405.1 Methanobrevibacter sp. OttesenSCG-928-I08 | reverse complement strand
ACACAAATTCAATTGATAACTCTAATACAAATAATCATTTAAACAATAATTCTACTAATATATCTCAAAATATTAACAATAACTCAAACAATAACAACCATAATGGTAGAGGAAATGTTATAGTGACTCAAGAAGGGCCTTCATCTGCTAGTTATAATTCAGAAGTTACAATTAAATGGACTGTAACAAATAAATGTTCTTATCCAATTACAGAAGTAAAAGGTACAAGTCAATCTTTAAACTATGACTTTGGAACTATTGCTCCTGGTGAATCAAAGTCAACAAACTTAAAGTTATTTATTCCTGATCCGTCCTATATTGATGGTAATGGTTCAGGCTCAGTTGCAGAAGATTATTATATTGGAGGATTTTCTCTTAATTATAAACTTAATGGACAATCTCACCAAATAAATTCAAATTCAATTACTATTGATATTCAATAGTACTTTTTTTTATTTTTATTGGAACTTATTTTTTTTAGATTCATCAATGTATCTTTTTATAAATTTATCATAATCTGAGTTATATTCACTAGTTTCTTTTCCTAATTTGGAAAAATCAGTAAATGTTCCTTGTAGTTTTCTACCTGTCCATTTAACTTCTTCTTCCACTCTTGATCCATATTTTGTTCCAAACATTTTAAATAAGGGGAATTTTGTTATTCCATTAGCTCCACTTAAAATTAATATTCCAATATTTGCTAAATTGTCTGTCCATGTTCCACATATTATTTCAATTTTTGGAAATTCTAATCTAATTGTAGCTACAACTTGAGAATAATATAGTGATGAAGGAGCACTCTTATTTTCAAAAATAGTTCCTTCATGGGGATTTAATGAATAAAATATAATTCTATCTATTTTATGATCTTTTATATAATCAATTAAATAATCTAAATCTTCAATTGTTTCACCAAGACCTAAAATTATGGTTATAGCTTTTTTATATCCTAAACTTTCAGCAGTATCTAACATTTCACTGATTTGATTTATGGGCTTGCTTGGGCATATTTCATTGTGTAGTTTTGGATTAGCTACTTCAAGAGCACCAGTTATTCCTATTATTTCTTCTCCAAACTCTTCTAAATCATTCGTAATCCCTGTATTTAACCATACTCCTTTTTTTGTAATATTATAAATGGTTTCAGCAATATTTTTAATTTCGAATGTTGTAAAAGATTCATAACCTCCTGATAAAAATTCAATATTCCAATCTAAACGTTTACACATTTCGGATTCTGCAAAAATATTATTTAGTTGTCTTTTTGCTTTTGAAGGATCTTTTATTTTGTTTTTTTGAGTACTCATATAACAAAATGCACAATCTCCTTTATCGCACCACCATGATAAGAAAATAGCTCTTTCTAAAGTTATTACATCAGAATGATACTTTTTAGTTAACTTATTTGCTTTTTCTACAAGATTTATTATGTTATAACTGTCTATTTTATTCATTTCTACCATCTGTGTAATTTTTATTATATTTTTATATGGTTAAGGTTATATATTAGTTTAGTTAAATTTATTATTGTTGTATTAAAACTAATTTTTTAAAATACGATATGCTTATACAAAAGGTTTATATATTATAATTATCAACCTATAAGTACTGTTTAAATTCTTCTGAATTTTAAACATGGGTATGTTTTATTACATGGTTAAGATGAATGGGTTATTATATGCCATCGTAGCTCAGTAGGTAGAGCGTTCGGCTGTTAACCGATTGGTCACAGGTTCGAGCCCTGTCGATGGCGCTTAGGGGCCCATAGCTTAGCCAGGTAGAGCGCCCGGCTCATAACCGGGAGGCCATGGGTTCGACTCCCATTGGGCCCATGTTATTTCATATTATTTTCGTTGCTCCGGTGGTGTAGTCCGGCCAATCATTTCGGCCTTTCGAGCCGAAGACTCGGGTTCGAATCCCGGCCGGAGCATTTAAAATTAAGATTTTTTAGTGTGGTTTTTCCTGCCTCTTCGTTCTTAAGCGGGGGTGCCCGAGAGGCCAAAGGGGACAGGCTTAGGACCTGTTGACGCAGGTCTACCAGGGTTCGAATCCCTGCTCCCGCATTTTCTTAATTTTCTATATATTTCAAATGCCGGGGTGGGGTAGGCGGTTATCCTACGGGACTGTGGATCCTGCGACTCGGGTTCGAATCTCGGCCCCGGCCCTATAATAAATACTATTTTTAATTTATCTAAAACTTTTCAAATGCTATCTATACTTTAATTAATATACTCTTCTAAAAATATTATATAATTTAATAAGAAGTAATGATATTATGGTTAAAAAAGGTTCTGCAGAAGAAAGAGATTTAGTGCATAAACTATGGGATAGGGAATTTGCTGCTATGAGGGCTCCAGCTTCAGGAGGAGCTACAAAAAGACCTTTACCTGATGTTGTTGCAGGTAATGGAAATATATATTTAGCTATTGAAGTTAAAACAACTACAAAAGATAAAATATACATTGATCATCCTCAAATAGATGCATTATGTGAGTTTTCAGAAACTTTTGGAGCTTGTCCTTATATAGGAGTGAAATTTAAATACACTAAATGGTTATTTTTAGAACCTGAAAATGCAGAACGTACTAAAAATAATAATTACAAAATTGAGAAAAATTTTGCACTAGAAAAAGCATTAGAATTAGATGAAATAACTGGTAAAGATAAACAAATAAAATTTTAATCTTATAACTATAAATAATATAGAGGTATAAATAATTCATACATACTTATAAAAATTAATTAATGCAATGTTGGTATATTATGGAATTAAGTTATATTAAGAATTTTTTTAGTTCATATTTCAATGAATCTCTTAAAAATAAAAAATATTTAGTATTATATGCATTGTTTGTACTTGTTACTGCGCTATCTATGTTGTCTTTAAACAATTATTATAATCCAAAATTTGAGATAATTATTTTTTTATTAGTTCTTTTTATTGGAATATTTTTAATTAATTTTTATACAAAACATACTAAAGAATTACATAAAGTTGCATTTTTAGTAATCATATGTTTTGGGATCTGTTCTGTTTTATTAACTCCTATTTTGGATGTTTGTGATGAGCAAGAACATTTTACAAGAGCTGAATTAACTTCTAAGGGAGATTTTTTCCCGCAAAATAATGAAAATGGTTTTAAAACTATTCAAGGAACTTTAGACTTAATTGGAAATAGTGAATCAACAATTTTTGAAACAGATGTTGATACTAAATCTATTAATCATACTACTGTTAATGTTTCTTCCGTATTTCAACAAAATCCTTTTTTTGGATATTTAGCATCGGGGATCGGAGTTTTTTTAGCTAAATTATTGGATTTAAATTTGATATGGATGCTGTGGATAGGTCGATTCTTTAACATTTTATTGTATGCTACATTAGTAAGTGTTGCTGTTAAAAAGTCTCCCATTTTAAAAATCCCATTAATAATAATGGCAGCTATACCGTCTGCAGTATATCAGGGAGCATCCATGAGTATTGATGCAGTGATTTTTGGTGTAGGTATTGTTGTTGTTGCTTATTTTTTCAATATGATTAAATCAAAAGATTTTAGTGTAGGTAAAAAGGAATTAGCTATATTTTCTTCACTATGTATTATTTTAGGTTTATGTAAACTTCCTTTTTTAGCTTTTATATTTTTATTAATACTTGTACCAAAAAACAAATTTAGTGTTAATAAATATCTTTATGGATTATTATGTATTATTATAGTATCCATTATTGGGTTAATATGGAGTAGTTATTATGCAATTCCTAGTTTAACTAATTCATATAGGATGGAATATTATATTGTTAATAATGTAAGTGCTTCTGGCCAAATAAACTATATCTTGTCTAATATCCCAGAAAGTATAGTATTAATATCAGATCTTCCAAACTATTTAACATCTATTACTGAAAATACTTTCTATTTTTCATATGAGGGCAATAATTATGGTTCTAAGTTTATAGATTCTATTTATCCTATGTTTATAGGAGGAATATGCTTATTATATCCTTATAAAAATCAAATCTCTAACAAGTTAAGGATTGGTGTTTTTTTAATAGTAACATTAATTTTTTCAGGTACTTATATGATTCAATATTTAACATGGTCTCCTGTTGGGTCTGATATAATTTTTGGAACACAATTTAGATATTTTATTCCTTTATTCTCATTATTCCCATTTGTTTTTGGAATTAATAATAATACGAATAGAAATGAAAAAATTGACATGATTATTATGATAATAACAATTGGATTTTTAGGAGCAGGTATGCTTGCTACAAGTTTTAATTGTTATTAATCTAAAAAATCTCGATTTATTAAAAATTTAAAAATCTTTATTTATGAAAAACTTTAAATATCATTGCATACAAACATATCTTTATATGCCAAGATAGCTTAGAGGCGAAGCGGTGGACTGCAGATCCATTACACGGGAGTTCAAATCTCTCTCTTGGCTTCTAGTTAGATTTTAATTATCTAACTATCTATTGGGGTTATAGTGTAACCTGGCATCATCTGGGACTCCAGTTGTCTTTGAAGAAAATACGCGTAGTCTGAACAGTATCCGTTGTGATGATCAATTGGAGTGCTGAGACAAGAGAAATCCCAGGATCGGGGTTCAAATCCCTGTGACCCCATTTTAATATTCTTTTTTTATTAATTTAATAATTTTAAAAGGTAATTATATGTCTTTAAATGATATTGTTTGTATTCAAGGACTAAATGCAGATTCTAATTGTTATCTAATTTATGATATGCTAATTGATACAGGAACTGGTTTGAATCCAGATTATATTTTCAATGAATTAAAAAAATATGATTTAGAAATAGATGATATTAATTTAATTGTTAATACTCATTGTCACTTTGATCATGTTGGTGGAAATTATCATTTTCCAAATGCTAAAGTAGCTATTCATGAAGCTGATAGTCAAGCATTAAAAGATAAACACAATAAATTAACAGCTATTGATATGTTTCCAGATGTCAAAATAAGACATGATGTAGATATTGAACTTAAAAATAAAGATAAATTGGGTGATTTTGAAGTTATTCACACACCAGGACATACTCCTGGAGGAATATGTTTATGGGATGGGGAATGTTTAATATCTGGAGATACTGTTTTTGCAAATGGGGGCATTGGAAGAATGGATATTGGTGGTAATTTAGAGGGCATGACCAATTCTTTGCGAAAATTAAAAGAATTGGATGTTAAATATTTACTTCCAGGACATGGTCCATGGACAGATAATGGTAAAAAACATATTGAATTATCTGCATCTCAGTTATTATAAAAAAATTATTTTTCAAACTTTTTATTAACTTTTTTAAAGAATCCTCGTTTAACAAGTACAGAAATTGTCTCTCCTCTAGTTAAAACACTATCTTCTTGAGGGATAATCAAATCTCCTCTACTATCGTATTTAGCAATAATTATGTATTCTTCTGTAGGAGATAAATCACTTATTTTTTTACCAACAACTTTATCATTGGTTATTGTCATATCTAAAATTTCACAATCTCCTTCACCAGATGTAACTAAACTAGCTGTATTGGGTCTTGTAATTAGTTTTTCTAAAAATCCTGCAGCTGTTCTCTCAGGACTTATTACATTATCTATTCCTACTTTGATAAATGCATCTTCGTGATCAGGATTACTAACACGCGCTATGATTTTAGGAACTTCATAATTTTTAACTAAAATACAAGATAATAAGTTTGCTTCATCATTTCCAGTAGTAGCTACAAAATAATCAGCATCTTCTATATTTGCTTCTTCTAATGTTTTTGTATCTGTACCATTTCCACAAATAACGAGAGCATCTAATTCTAGTGATGCATTAGAACATAAATTTTGACTATTTTCAATTAAAGTTATATCATAACCGTCTTCTATTAGTAAATTAGCAAGAGTAAGTCCTACACGACCTCCTCCCATTATAACAACATACATTTTATCTCCCGTCTAAAAATTAATTCAATATCAAATATTGTTTTAGTAATTAATAAATATTTCGAAATAGGAATTAAAAAAACATTATTATTATTTTTTAAAAGCTTCAAAGAAGCTTCTGATAGTTACAAGTATTGGAATTATCTCTAATCTTCCAATCCACATATTAAAAATTAATACTCCTTTTAATAAAGGATTTAATTCTGTATTTATTACTCCTGTACTTAATCCAACATTACCTTGTGCAGACACTATATCGAACAAACTATTTAATGGATCATAACCATAATAAGAAAAAATAAGCCAACTTAATACAATAAAAGATAGATACAAACAAATATATGTTGAAGCTTCTTGAATGGCTTTTGAAGGAATTTTATGTCCTGATATTTTAAGTGTAATCACTCTTCCTTCAGGTGAAACTAATCTTTTAACATTATTTAAAACACTTTTTAAAAAGACTAAGACTCTTGTTAATTTTATAGCTCCTACAGTTGAACCACTAGATCCTCCTATTAACATTAATATTATTAATATTATCAATGAGAAATAAGGCCAGGTACTTAAAACATTTGATGAAGTTATTGTAGCTCCAGTTGTTGTTATAGCAGATATTACAGTAAATGCAATTTCCATTGGAACTAAATTAGATAATAAATAAATAATTAAAATTGATATTGCTATAATAAATATTAACATTTTAAATTGTAAATCTTTTATAAGCGCTTTTCCTTTTGTTTTAATAACATTATAATGAACTACAAAGCTTGTAGCTCCTAAAACCATCAAAACCATGGTTATTAAATTAATTGCATTGCTTTGATAAAATCCTATGTTTGCATTTTTAATTCCCATTCCTCCAGTGGAAATTGAAGTAAATGTGTTACAAATAGAATCAAAAAGAGGCATTCCTGCAAGTAAATATAATATAATTCCTGCTATTGTATATATCATATAGATATTCAATGTTTTATGTAAAGTATTAGTAATACTGGGTTTTATTCTCTCTTCACGAGCTTCTGATTGATACAATTTCTTAGCTGCAGTTCCAGATCGAAATGATATTCCAAGTACAACAACTACTACTCCTAATCCTCCTAACCATTCTTCTAAACATCTTAAAAATAGTATAGAATTCGGTAAAACTTCAACATCATCAAAAATAGTAAAACCAGTACATGTCCAACCAGACATATTCTCAAAAAAAGCATCAAAAAATCCAACATCAAGAGAAATCATCATAGCTATAGCTCCGATAAGGCCTGCCCATATCCACACAATAGACGATATTATCATTCCATGTTTTAAGCGCATACGTTTATGATCTTTAAAAGAATAGCTTAATGATTTACCACATGCAAATGAAAGGATTGCTGCAACTATAAAACCTAAAATACTAGTTTCTCTATATATTATTGCAACTATTAAAGGTAATAAAAACATTATTCCAATACCTTGCATTATCATTCCTAGATAATGTAAGATTGTATAAACATCTGTTCTATTGATATATCTCATTACTATATTCTTTTATAAAAGAAATATAAATACTTATTTTTTAAAGTATTACTTTTATTTTTTAAGGGAAGAGTATATCTAATCTATTTTTTCTTCTAATTTAGTAGATTCATTTTATTTATTTATAATAATGTTCTATAAAATTTAGTTTCTCTAAGCTAAATGAATTATTATAAGTTACTTTTTTAATAAAATTGAATCTAAATATTGTGGGGAAATTCAATATTTTTTTTAATAAAATTATCATGGATTTTAAAAAATAACTTATTTCTTATTTAAAATAAAAAAGAAAAAAATAAAGAAAAAAATTCTTTATTTTATTTTTGCAGCACTTCAATTTTATTAGAAGTAGCATATCCATTATAATATGCAGTTGCAATATATGAACCAGCATTTAAATTAATATCTAATCTAGCTATACCAAATTCATCAGTAGGCTTATTATAAACCCTTCCATTAATATTTATTGTTACATTTGTGTTATTTAATGGATTTCCTTTCCCATCTAAAACTTTAACATTATAAGTTTCATTTCCACCAAAGGTTTTATTTAAATCTTCACCACGTAATGTAGTTAAAACTTCGATGTTGTTACTGTAGTGTAATCCATTGTATTCTGTGGTTATTATGTAGTTTCCTGGGTTTAAGTTGATTGTTAGGTTTGCAGTTCCGTTTGCGTTGGTTTGACGTGTGTATATTCCTCCGTTGATGTTCATGGTTACATTAGTGTTAGCTAGTGGTTTTCCTTGTCCATCTAAAAGGGTTATGTAGTATTGGGTCCCGTTTTTATAATATTTAACAATATCTTTACCATTATCAAAAATAGATAAAACAGTAATGTTGTTACTGTAGTGTAATCCGTTGTATTCTGTGGTTATTGTGTATTTTCCTGGGTTTAAGTTGATTGTTAGGTTTGCAGTTCCGTTTGCGTTGGTTTGACGTGTGTATATTCCTCCGTTGATGTTCATGGTTACATTAGTGTTAGCTAGTGGTTTTCCTTGTCCGTCTAAAAGGGTTATGTAGTATTGGGTCCCGTTTTTATAATATTTAATAATATCTTCACCATTTACTAAAACAGAATTAATTGTAATAGTATTTGATGTATTTTGAGAGGTATAATTATCAGTTCCATTAAACTTTACTGACATAATATAGTTTCCTGGATTTAAATTTATAGCAATGGAAGCAGAACCATTTTTATCAGTAGTTCTATTATATGTTGCATTGTTTATTGTAAGGTATACTATCATGCCTTCTAAAGGATTCCCATTAATATCAGTTAAAACAAAATAATATCTTGTACCATTCTTATAATACATTATGATATTATCTCCAACTAAAGTAGTATTGATTTTTTTTATTTCAAAGTATGCTCCAGTATCTACCGCGAAAAATTGCTCATCTCCATCATATGTAATATTTACAGAATAAGTTCCAGCAGTTAATGGAATTGTTATTATTGCACTTCCATTATCTAATGGAACAGTGTAGTTTTTATTACCAATGGTTATTGTTATATTTCCTGTTGCATTAGGATTTGCAGTAAAATTAAATGTTGCATTTAAATCTCCGCTTATTACATCAGCTGTAAAATTAGGATCTTTTCTTACAATAAGAATAGCTGGTGATTCTGTTAAATTTGTATATCCTGTGGAACTTCCAGTAACTGGGAAATCTCCAGTTTTATTCGCATCATAATTATGATAGTAATAGTATGATTCTGGTAGTGCAGTAAAAGTCTTATTATCTATTGTAATATTAACAGTTTGATTTCCAATAATTAAATTGTCACGATCATCACATAATTGTGCAACTAAAGTAATTAAACCACCAAATTCAACTACAACAGTATCGTTGTTTAAAATCACTACTCGTGCACCACTTGTAATATTTCCATCATTCAATATGGAAACCATTCTCTCTTCATAATTTGCGAAGAAATTGTTCTCTAAACTCATAGTACCTAAATTGTGTATGTAATTATGAGAACTAAATACCATAAGATTACTCAATGTAAGATTTTCAGCATTATTATTAATTACTGCACCTGTTTCATTTTTAAAACGGGCTAATGTAATATTTTTTATAATTACATTGTCTGCAGTAATAGTGAATAGCTTAGCAGTACTATTTCCATCTATAGTATGCCCTTTTCCATTTATAGTTAATGATTTATTTATTTCTATCCCATTTATTAAAGAATCATCAACTCCCTCTGTGAATATATAATTTTTATCTAAGATAATTTCAGCATTTTCAGATGCATTATTTATTATATTTTCTAAATCCTTAAATGTACCATCATATTCTACTTCTTCTGGCACATAACCGTTTTCAACAGTGTTTGGAGGAATAATATGATCAGTTAAATTATTTGCTGCTGAAGCAGTACCAACTGATAATATTAATACTAAAAACACTATTAATATTTTTAAGTAATTTTTCATTAATAATATCTCCTTCTATGAGAATTAGCATTATTTTTATAAATTATTTAAGAATAATACATTCTCTTTTTATAT
>JAJDHW010000004.1 GCA_030266405.1 Methanobrevibacter sp. OttesenSCG-928-I08 | reverse complement strand
ATATGAATTGTGAGATTTGTGGTAAAGAGTTATCTGATAACCCTTTAAAAGTAAAAATTGATGGATCAATAATGGCCGTTTGTGATGAATGTTCTAAATATGGAAAAATACAAAAAGAACCTCCAAAACCAAAATTTAAAAAATCAACACCTAAGTCTAAAAATTCAAAATCAAAACAAAGGTTCAGAGATGAACCAATTGATGAATTAATAGAAGATTATAATAAAAAAATTAGAGAATTTCGTGAATCTAAAAAATGGTCTAGAGAAGAACTAGCTGAAAAAATTAATGAAAAAGCTTCTGTAGTTACTAGAATTGAAACAGGAAAAATGATTCCTGATAATAAATTAATTAAAAAGCTTGAAAAACAATTAAATATTGTTTTACTTGAAAAATACGATGATATGGATTTAGAACAATTTAAATCAAAATCTTCTGATGGTTTTACATTAGGAGATTTAGTAAAAATTAAAAAGAAATAATTTTTAAATAAAATTAAAAAAAATCAACAATAGCTATTTTAAATAGCTATTTAATTGTTTATTTAAATGAGAATCTCCAGATTTAGATTTATAATCCTTCATCCCACTTTCTTTTGATTTATGAGAATAATAGCCTGAAAATTCTTTTGCATTATTTAACAAACTGTTTAATTCTTCATAACCATCATATTCATCACTTACAACAACAACATGAGCTGGAGGGTGAATTTTTTTAATTTGCATTATGCAATAAGTAGTATCTTCTTTAGTATGAAATGCTGTAGCTACTGAAGATTTAGTTCTTAATTTTGCATTTAAAATTTTTTCAACTAAATTATCTGCAAATTTAGGATCAATGATTTTTGGTTTATTTAATATTTTTAAATTAGCGTGTCTTTCAACATCTGCAATTGCGTTAAGTAATTTCTGATTATTTTCTCCTCTGATTAAAATTAATGCCATTTTTATCCCCATAATAGTAATTTTTATTTTATGTATTTAATATCAATCTAATTAAATACTTATTTTAAATTGAAATAATGTTTATTGATGATTAATAGTTTTAAATATCTATTAATCATCTATTTTGAAATGATTTAAGTAATCTACCTCTAAATAGTACTAAAAGTATTAAAATAATTCCAATAACAGTTTGTATGCTTCCTAAAATATTTAATATGTTCGAATCCATAGGTAAATTCCATGAAGGAGATGATCTATCTTCAGGAAGTGAAGTGAAGTAAACACCAACAGATTTAGAACCTTCTTTTACATTGATATCCTTAGGTTCAACATAGTTAACACCAACTAAAAGACCACTATTGATAGCTTTATTAATTGAATTAGAAATAGCAGTTGAATCGTAACCATTATTTTCAACAGAAGCTTTAACAATTTCTGTAGTTGTAGAAGCCAACCCTGGTTTTTCACTTCCATATGTTGAAACACTAACAGAATTAGATGATACAGTAATTGCATTATCTAAAGCTTCATAAGCATAAATAATTTTTAATTCCCCACTACATACAGGACATATATTATAATTATCCGCTGAAGGATAACCTATACCCCATCCACATTCATCACATTTTTTAGAATATGGTTCATCCATTGGATAACCAGTTTCATTCATTTCAGTAGGAGTGAACATGTCACCAGAAGATATTCCAGAAACTAAGTTAACTGCACCTCCACCGTATTTCTCACCAGAACCCTTAGCAACATCACCCATTGTTTGAGCAACAATTGTAGTAGCAGGATAACCATCCCTAATCATTTTACCTATATTGATTGCAGCTTCTCTACGAACACTATCTGCAGTTCCACTAAGAGGGTTCCCTGCAGAGTTTCTCAAGTGAATAATAGCTCCTTTTTGCCCAGGTTCTAATACAGCAAGTCCTGAAGAATATGGAGTAACAGAAATAGAATTATCTGTATCATCAACAACAACTACATATGCCCTAAATGAACCTGCTACTGCAGCACCAATTTCAGGACCACCAACAATTAAACGAGCCCCTTCATAACCACTAGCAACAGAAGCTGCTGAAGCTGCAGATACATTATCTTGTAAATTAGATACAGCTACAACAATAGACTCTAATCTTTGTTCAGATGTACCAGTACCCCCAGAAAGTACTACAAATTTATGTTCACTAGATAACAAGAATGTAGACTGAAACATATTTTTTTCAAAAGACATACTTCCTGCAGCTGCTCCATTAGGATCATTACCACTAGGATCTGTAATAACAATGACGTTGCATGTAGCTGCAACACTATTCATAAACAATAGTAAAATAAAGAAAAATGCAATGAAAGCTTTAAATTTATTCAAACTTTATCCTCCTACTTAGTTTTTTCAATATCAACAGTAGAAAAATCTTCAATAACATTTACAGTGACAATACCTGTTTCTCTGTCAACTTGAACATCAGCTGCTGTAATAGGCATAACAGAAGTTCCAGGAACCGTTGACATTGTGGCTAATTCTTGGGCCGTTTCAATCGCCTCATTTAATGTAAGTTCCCGTTTAGAAGTTATTAAAATATCTCCATCAATATAACTACCATCTCTTAAGCCAGATTGCATAACATTTGCCCTTATAGTATCAATAGGTACAATATCATTTCCTTTAACAATGATTCCAGAAATTGGAACTCCTTGTTCTACTTCAGGAGATGATGCATAAGCAACATATGTTATAAGTCTTCCAGAAAGGATTAGAATAAACGCCAATAATAAAATAATTAACGTATCTCTCCTTATTTTAATAAACATGTTTTTCCTCTTTAATTAAACTTAGTATATAAAATACAAATCTATATTTATTTAATATTGTATTTAATATTTACCTAGATATTTTAGAAAAAGAATAAATTTTAAAATAAATATTACAAAATATTTTTAAGTAATTCCTCAGCAGGATCCATTCCTTGAGCACCTATTAATAAAATAACATCATTTTTTTGAGCTTTTAAATAAGTTTCATTTAAAGCATCATATAATTTTTCAAAGTGAATAAATTCAATATTATTATCATCTAATACTTTAAAAAAGATATCTTTTTCATTATCTTCTACAAAATTTAAGCTATTTACAACATCAACACTCGATGAAATAATTAATTTCCCATTGGAAGGGAAAACTTCTACTAATGCTTCAACATTTAATTTATTAATAGTTTCTCCTCTTGAACCTCTGATTGCACATACCACATAGAAATCATTATCTTCAGGAACTATTTTTGCTGTTTCACTAACAGTAGCTTTAATTCCATCAGGATTATGTGCAAAATCATCAATTATTAATGGATTTTCATTTAATTTTGTAAATCTCCTCTTAAGAGATTTATAATTTTTTATACTATTTACAATATCATTTAAAGGAACATTCAAAGATAAACAAGTAGCAATAGCTGATAATATATTTTGAATAAAATGATTACTTGTAAAAGGAAGCTCATCTTTATTTATTACTTTTTTTCTTTTATAAAAAATAGCTTCTTTAAACTGATCATAATAAACATCTGAATTATTTTTACTATTCATTCCAAAAGAAAATCCTTCTACATTTTCATTTTTAAAATTAAGTAACTTTGAAGTAAGTTCATCATCTGCATTATATACAAAAGTTCCTTTTTTTAATGATTTAACAAAACCTGAAACCTCATCAAAAACTTCATCAATTGAATTAACAAGCCCGATATGATCCATAGCTATATTTGTAACAATGCCAACATTAGGATTTAATGCTTTAGCCATAATACCTGAATGGTTTTTCATTAAAGAACCTAACCATCCTTGAACTTCAGATATTTCAATAACAAGAAAATCTAATTCTCCTTTTGAAATTACTTCGTCTGAAATTAATTTAGAAACCATAGGATCAATGAGAGTATTAAATTCAGATTCTGCATCAGTGTTTGTAAAAACTTTAAATCCACTTTCTTTTAAAATATGATAAATTAGATGTGATGTAGTTGATTTACCATTTGTTCCAGTAATAGCTATATTTTGAGAATTATGAGAATAAGTATTTATAGTCCAAGTTAAAGCAAAGCCATTAGCTTTTTCAATTTCATCAGTTACAATTAAAGGAAAATTTAAAGTTTCTGCAATTTCAATAGCATCTTCTTTTGGATCTTGAGTTATTAAACAAGCAATATTTTTATCCTTTGCAATTTCAACACCTTTACCATTAATCCAATGCCTTATTACAATATCTCCTTCATGAGCATCATTTAAAAATGTGAATCTTCCTGTAAACCCTTGAGAAAAGTAAAAATCATTACTACCAAAAATTTTTCCATTAATTGAATTAGATAAATCTTCTATTGAAAAATTTCGAGTATCCTTCATAAAAATCCCATTAACTTATACCTTTAAAATACATAAAAACTTAAAATTAATCCAATAACACATAAAATAGCTGTAATTGCCCAATAACTATAAACAATTTTTGTCTCAGACATTCCCCTATAATTTAAAGTATGGTGTAATGGTTCAACAGGTAAATGAATAAGGTTTGCACGATATAATAAACTAACCACAACAGAAGCTATTGGAACACCAAGAGCTAATACTCCAAAATAAGGAATATCACAAATCATTACAGCTGTAGCATATCCTGCACCTAAAATAAATGATCCAGTATCTCCCATGAAAATAGAAGCTGGATTTTTATTAAATATAAGAAATCCTAAACATAATCCTAAAATTATAATAAATGGAGGAATAATATTTAAATTTCCAGATAAATAACCAAGTAAACATGATGCAAATGATGCGATAGCTATTATTCCAGCTGCCAAACCATCCATACCATCAATTAAATTAACTGCATTAATAGCTCCTATAATAGCTATTATAATAATTGGATATGCTAAAAATCCTAAGTGAAACCCACCAAGTGTTGATATAGTACCAGTTAATGCTAAAAAAATACCAATAACAACTTGTGCAATAATTTTTTCAAGTTCCCCAGTTTCATATTTTATTTTAACTTCACCGATAAGTTCAACTTTACCTTGTGCTAAAAGAGAATCTACTTCACTTTTTGCTTTATCTGTAGCTACTCTTGCTTCTTCACCAATGTTTAAACTTAATCTTCCTATTTTAAGAGTTCCATTTGAGATATTTCTTACTACTTTTTGAACTTCTTTAACTTTAAGACCAATCAAATCATCAATTAATCCCATTATTCCTGCAGCAACCATAATATATGAAATTATTAAAATTTGAGTATTATTGTAATAAATTCCAATTATTAATAAAATAGTGAATAAAAAAGCAATTCCTCCCATTGTAGGGGTGCCTTTTTTATGCATATGTTCACTAACAATAGGATTATCACCTATATTAGCTTTTATAAGCAAACGTCTAATATAATATGTAAAACCTACAGATGCCACAAAACTTATCAAAAAAAGTATTAAAATATCCCAGTAATTCATTTACTCACCTAAAACTTAAACTATTAATAAATCTATAAATAACTATATATAAATTTAATATTTTTTAGATGAAAATTAATTAAAAAAAGATTAAATATCTAAATCTAAATCATCAATTAATTTTTTTAAATCATCTTTAGATTTAGCCCTTAAAGTAATTCTTTCATATCCTTTAGGTCCATGAACAATATAATCATTATTTTTAAATGATTTAATAGGTTCATTAGGTTGTTTACCTTTAAAATCACCTATTGGAATTTCACAAGCATAATAATCTTCAATTTCATTATTAATTTTTTCACTTGAAAAATCTCCTTGTGCCATATCAACTAATTTTTGAATAGTGCTTATATTACAAGTTGCAGTAGTTAAATATCTAGTACCATTTGGTCTTGAATTTACTTCAATTGCATAAAGTTCCTTTCTATTATTATCAAAAATAAAATCTATTTCTATAATTCCTTCAGATTTTAAATTTTGAGCTATTTTTAATGCAGTATTTTTTATAATTTCATTATCAATATCTTTAGATTCAAATGGACCATATTTAATTTTATTTAAAGGATGAGTTCCTTCTAAAGTAGTTTCGCCCTTATATACTGGAGTTAATGGTGCATAATCATTATTAAAACCAATAACTTCAATTGATATTTCAGATCCTTCAATAAACTCTTCGCATAATGCATATTCATAATTATCTAAATAAGAATTTATATCATCTATAGAATAACAGATTTTTATATCTTTTCCACCTTGTCCTTCACCTTGTTTTAAGACAACTGGAAATGTAAAATCATCAAAATCAGATTCTTTACGAATTATAGAAAATTTGGGAGTTTGAATAGAATTTTCCTCAAAAAAAGATTTAGTTTTTATTTTATCAGAGCTTATATCAATTGATTGAATATTAGAAGAAATAACTGGAATATTATGATTTTCTTCTAATTCTTCTTTCATAATAGCTACATCCATTAAAGGAGGATCAATTCCAATTAATGGAATAACTGCATCAACTTTATTTTCAATAGCTATTTTGGAAGGTTCATCCATTCCCCTTGAAACTATATGATATTCATTAGCTAAATCTAAATTAGGTGCATCTGGATTAGATTCTGTTAATATAGAAAAAATATTTTTATCTTTGAGATAATAATTTACATCATCAAATAATCTAGCACCTATAAATAATATTTTCATAATATACTATTGGTATTTTTATTTAAAAAGCTTTTATACTTAGAATAAGTTTATAATTTTTTTATTGAAATACATTTTTTATAAATAATAAAAAAAATAAGATATAATCAAAAATAATAAAAAAAATATATATTTAAAAAAAACTTTTAATTAAATTAATTAAATCATGAGCACTTTTTTTAACATCTAAAGATAATGTATTTGAAAAATCTAATTTTTCAGGTTGAATTCCTATAAATAAAATTTTAAATGAATTACTTTCTTCTAAATATCTAATTAAGTATGATAAACTCATTGCATGAGTAGAAATATTAATATTTTTAAATTCTTCTTTACTAAATATTCCTATTGTTCCTGGTTTTTTATCCATTAAAGTAGCATCAATTATTATAATATGACTTGGATTTTCTTTTTTAATTAATCCTGTAAAGTTTTCAGGAACTGTTGATGCATCAATTAAAACAAGCTTTTGATTATTTATATTTTTTAATTCATTAATAATAAAAGGACCTACACCATCATCTCCTTTTAAATCATTTCCAACACCCATAATAACTAGTTTTTCATGATTTTTTAAAAATAAATCTAGTTCTTCTCTAATTGAAATAAAATCACCTAATAATATCTGTTTTAATAGAATCTAATCCTCCACCCATAATATATTCTAGGTGAATTTTTATTTTATCTCCAGCTTTAACTTTAGTTTCAGGAAGTGGAATAAAGATTTCTGGATTCATCATTGGAGTTGGTCCAGAAATTATGTTTTTAAAAACTTTAGTAAATGTTGTAATTTTTATTGAATTTAAAATAGAGTCCTTAATAATATCAAATTCAAGAACTTTCCTAAAATTTCTATCTATTTTTTTAGAAAAATCAAAATTAGAATAATTTAAGCTATTTGATATAATTTCATAATTATTTTTAACTGTTTCATCTTCATAATGGAGATAATCTCTATTTGTCCAAACAAGTTCTGCATAATTAATTATGCCCTCTGGAATAATTTGAAAATCTGGATTTAAAAAATCATGAATATAGTTTAAAGCTATTACTTCTTCTTCATCAATTAATGCAGTATCTAACATTTCACATATAACTAAATCGGCTTTAGTTTTAAAATCAACATCTAAAACATCTGAATTTATAAGTTCAATGTTATTAAAATTTTTAAGATTTTCTTTTGCGCATTTAAAAGTTTCAACATCTTTTTCAATAGCTATTATTGATTCAGCATGATTTAGGGCAAAATAAGATAAAACTCCACTTCCACAACCTATATCTAATACTGTGATATTTATTTTATGCTTATTTAATAAAAAAAAGTCATTAATAGCTTCATAAAAAGCTGAAAGTCTTTCTAAATCTCTTAATAAATTAAAGTGATAAGAAGTAGTTAAAAATTTCATAAAAGTCTAGTAAAAAAAAATAAAGTTTTAAAAAAAAACTTTAATTAAATATCATTTATAGATTCACCATTAGCAGTACTAGTGAGTTTAACATGTTCAACACCTTTAAGTCTCATCATTTTTTCTGTTAACTCCCTAATATCATTAATATCTCCATTTACAACTACAATTTCCATACAATACTTTTCAGTCATATGTATATGCATGCTAGTGTTTATTTCATTTCTAAAGTTATGTTGGATTTCTGCTAAGCTTTCCATTACACCAGTATAGTGATGATCATAAATGATTGTAATAATACCGATTCTTTCTCCTTCCATTTCATTCATCCATTGATATCTAACAATGTAATCTTGAAGAGCATCTCTGATACCCTTAGAACGAGATTGGTAACCTCTATCTTTTAAAACTTCATCAAAATCAGACAATAACTTCTTAGGTAGTGACATACTTATACGCATCATAGTAAAAAACCTTTTAATAATAATAAATAATTCAATATAAATAATAATTGTAAATTAGAATATATAAATGTTATGATTAATTTAGGATTTTTTAATACTTTTAAAATAAAACAAAAATAAGAAATTAATTTTATTATATTTAAGAAATTAAAATATAAATAATTTCCGATTAAAAATGTGGTTATAATGAAAAATGAAAATATAGATCATTTAAAAATGAATTATAAAATAGAAGGAAAAGGATTTCCTATTGTATTAATTCACGGATTATCTGATGATTTGAATTATTGGAATGTAATTTCTTCTAAAATAAAAAATAACTTCAAAATTATAAGTTTAGATTTAAGAGGCCATGGGAAAACAGATATTGGAGAAACCCCTATATCAATTCCATTATTTACAGAAGATGTATATAACTTATTAGATTATTTAAATATTAGCAAATGTCATGTTATAGGTTTTTCATTAGGAGGAAATGTAGCTATTGAACTTGCACTAACCCATCCTAATCTTGTTACATCTCTTGTATTAATATCTACATATGTAAAAGCTGATAAAAATCTTAAAAAATGTTTTATAGATTTAAAAAATGCATTAAAAAAAGGGCCTGAAGAATATATAGATACAATAATGCCTTATGTACTTCCAAAAGATATTATCGCATTAAATAAAAATGAATTAGATAATATTAAGCGTGAAAAAAGTGAAATTTTTGATTGTGAAAATTTAATTAAGGCAATAGAAGCTGGAGAAACATTTAATAGAGAAGAGTCCCTTGAAAATATAAAATGTAAAACATTAATTATTACAAGTAAAAATGATGATTTAACAAGTCCAGAGCTTTCTTATAATTTATATGAAAAAATTCCCAATTCTAAATTAGAAATATTAGACTATGGAAAACATAATGTATTCATTGATAAAAATATAGATTATTTAAATGGTTTAATTTTAGAATTTTTATTAAGTTATAAAAGCAATGAATAATATTTAAAATATGGATTTTATAGTTTTAAATTTATAAAAGTAATAAATAATATTCCCCATCACTGTTTACTACTTTTTTTAAAATACCTTTATTTTCAAGAGAAAGAATAATATGATACATTCTAAAATTAGTTAATTTTAAATCACCATAAAGTAAATTACCTTCTAATATATATTTAGAAACTAAATTATCTTCATTTACAATTTTTTTAATAATTTCAATTGAATCTTTTTCTTTTTGATCAAGTTCTGCAAGTTTTACTTCTTTATTTGAAGCAACTGTATTGATAATCTTTTCAGAATCAATTAATTTAATTTTGTTATTTTCATATTTAATTAATTTTTTACTATCTAATACATTTAATATTTCATTTAATTCATGTTCATAAATTTTTAACTCCTCTTTTAAAGCATTTTCTGGTATTTCGTCATCATACTCTAAATGAAATATTTTAATTTGATTTAAAACAAGTTCTTCTCTTTTTGTAATTGTAATCATATAATTCTTATATATTATTTTTTTATATTCTTAAAATTTATGAAAAAATTTAATTTAAGAAAAATCAAAACTTAATGTATATGATAAATGATGAATATATTTTCACAAGATTTGAAAATTTAGAAAATATTAATAAAAATAATCTTCTTGATATTTTAAAAGAATATTCGAAATCTATTTCTATTTATGATATGATGATAGCTACAAATGTCTTAAAAGAAGATGGAAAATATGTTCAAGCTAGCTATCGTGAAAAATACTTAGAAGTTTATATAAAATATTTTATAATGCGTATAAAAGAGATTAATGAATATAAAGAAAGTAATACTAGTTCAAAAATAAATTTTGAAGAATTTAATCATTCGATTGATTTATTAAAAGATCAATTTAATAAAAATAAATTAAGTAATCAAGGAGATAGCAGGTTTCCATTAATTTATACATTATGTTCTCTTTATACAACTTATATTATAGAAGAACCAATTCATCCTGTTGGAACTCCATTTCCTGGAAATTTAGAAGTAGAAGAAATAAATGGTGTTTATTATTGTCCTGTTAAAGATAAACAAGATGATAATCCTAATGCTGTTTGTAATTTATGTTTAGCTCTCCAAAGTGAATGAGTTTAAGAAATGATTTAAATATCATTTCCTGCCATAGGAACTCCAGATAATGCAGAAGCTTCTAAAGTTAAAGCTCTTAAATTTTCTTTTTCAAGTTTTGAAAGATGTGTATTTCCAGCTTGTTGGACTAACATACATGCTTCTTGTGTCATAGCTTTAAGATAATTAGCTACATTTAATCCCATTTTTTTATAATCAAGTCTGTGTCTTAATGAAATATCCTGAGTAGCTATTCCTTTTCTACATGTTCCTGAATAACAAACCTGACAAACATTACAACCTATAGATATTAATGCAGATGTTGCAATATATACTGCATCAGCACCTAAAGCTAATGTTTTAGCTAAATCTGCACCACTTCTAATACCTCCAGCTGCAACTAAAGAAACTTCTTCTCTCAAATTAACTTCTTTTAAAGCTTTATCTGCCTCAACAACAGAAGCAAGTGTTGGAATTCCAGAGTGTTCCATAATTACATCAGGTCCTGCACCAGTTCCACCTTGCATACCATCAACAACAATTATATCTGCTCCACCTTTTGCAGCTATTTTAACATCAGATGCAACTCTTCCTGATGCAAATTTAACCATAATTGGGATTTTCCATTCAGTAATTTCCCTAAGTTGAGAAATTTTCATACTTAAATCCTCAGGACCTACAATATCCATGTGTCTTGCAGGTGAAAGTGCATCAGAACCTTCTGGAATCATTCTAATTTTTGCAACCTCAGCAGTTACCTTTTCACCAAGTAAATGGCCGCCCATTCCAGATTTAGCTCCTTGACCAATTTTAATTTCAACTGCATCAGCTTTATTTAAATAGTCTGCTGAGACACCAAATCTACCAGAAGCATATTGAGCTATTAATTTATCTGCTAGCTCACGTTCTTCTGGAAGCATACCTCCCTCACCAGTATTTGTAGCTGTACCTGCAAGAGATGAACCAAGAGCTAAAGCCATTTTTGCTTCTTTACTTAAAGCTCCAAAAGACATAGCTCCAATCATTATAGGAATATCAATTTTTAAAGGATTTTCAGCATACCTATCTCCAAGAACAACATCAGTTCCACAAGGTTCCCGATATGTATCAAGAGGAGGTCTTGAAGCTTGAGCTGGAATAACAACCAAATCATCAAAAGTAGGAATTTCTCTTAAAGCACCTGTACTTCTAAGTTTATATGAACCAGTATTAGATTTTCTAACAATTTCTTCAATATCATTATATCCCCAATCTTCTCTTGGATCATTTGGTACTGCATTAACTTTAATAGCTTTATTAGGACACATTTCCAGACAAATCCTACATCCAACACAGTTGTTTTGATTTAATGGATATGATTCTCCACCAACCATCTCATAAACATCATGTGGACAATTATTATAACATGAAAAACATTTTTCACATGAATTTTCATCAATATTGTCACATAAATACCAACAACATCCTGGCCTATCAAAATTTCTTTTACATAACATTGGATCTTTATCTACTTTAAATGGCATTCTTTCACCTCTTTTTAATTATTTTCCATAAAATGGCCTTTTACTTTCAGGAACGATTTTTTTAAAGTCATTATATTCTTCATTAGATAAATCAAAATTATATTTACTTAAGGTTTCTTTAAGCTCTTTTAAATCATTATCATTGATTTTTTCAAGTTTAGCATTTTTTCCTAAGCTATTAACTTCTCCTTTAACATATATAACTCCACGAATAATAGATTCTGCAGCATCTTCACCAATATCCCCAAGAATAATCATGCGTCCGCCCATCATAAATATTCCTGTCATGAAACCAGAATTACCTCCAATGATAATTGTTCCATTTTTCATTATCTCCCCAGTTCTAGCTCCTGCACTTTTATGGACAACTAAAGTTCCTCCATAAATTCCCTGACCTGCACCATCACCAACAGAACCATCAACGATAATTTGCCCATTAGTCATATTATCTCCAACAAACCATCCTGCATTACCTTTAATGTTTAAATTAACATGATCAATCATTGTTCCAGCAAAATATCCTGCAGACCCATCAATTTCTATTTCAGATTCACCAACAAATCCTGCAACTAAATAATGCATTGAATTAGGATTTTTTACAATAATTTTATCATAAGTTTTTGCTAATTTTTTTAAATTAGCATTTAATTCACGAGGAGTAAGTGATGATGCATCAATTTCAATAATTTTTTTACTCATTATATCACCTTAAATCTCAAAAACCCTTACTTCCCCAGGATAAATTTGTTCAATGTTTTTAGTGTCAATAACTTTACTTAAAGAAGTTTCTTCAGAAGCTATAGCAAAAATATCATCAGTTTCCGCCATTACTCCTGGACGAAGACCTAATTTATCTTTAGCTATTCCAATACCTTGAGGAGTAGCAATGATATATGAAAAAGGACCATCCATATCTTCAACAGATTGTTTTAGAGCTTCTTCTAAAGAATATCCAGTATTTAATTTATCTGCAATATAGTGAACCAAACACTCTGTATCATTAAATGTTTCAAAAACATGACCTTTTCTCTCTAATGGATCTCTCACATTCCAATAATTAGTAATTTGCCCATTATGAACCACTGATATATCTTGAATAATATAAGTTTGAAATGGATGTGCATGATATCTATCTACATTACTTTCTGTTGAAAATCTAGTATGACCAATTGCATGTGTTCCTTTAACATTTCTAACATCATATCTACTAGCTATATCTAAAACTGAACCTACATCTTTAATCATATCAAAAGAATGAGTTCCACTTAATACTATAACATCATCAATTGCATCAACACTTGAAATAAGAGGTTTTAAATCTTTAAAATCCTCAAGTTCGATTTTACATTTATAAACATAAGAATCTCCAATTGATGGGAGGATTTCATCTGACTTGATAGGAGTTATTATATTAATTGCATCTTGTACTTGATTTAATAATCTTTCTTGATGTTTTACTTGAATTTTTAAGATATATTCTCCTTTTTTAAGATTATTTCCACCATAAATAGCATATCCTGCTGAATCTGGACCTCTATGTTGAAGTGCATCAAGCATATCTGTCATATCGCTTCCAATATTGTGTAATTTTTTGTCTTTATATACTATTCCTGCTATTCCACACATTTTAAAACCTCCTTTATAAAATATTCATGGATAAAAGTATCTTCTGTTAATTCTGGATGAAAAGAAATAGCTATGTTATGTCCTTGTTGAATAGCTATTATTTTAGAATCTAATTTAGATAAAATTTTAATATCCCTCTTTGATGAATCATAAGTTTTTAAACTAGGAGCTCTAATAAAAACTCCTAGAAAATTTCTATCTAAAAATTGAATTTCACTTTCAAATGAATCTACTTGTCTACCATAGGCATTTCTTAAAACTTCAATGTCCATAATTTCAAGTAAATTTTGGTTGAAATCAGTTTTCTTAGCAAGTAAAACCATTCCTGCACATGTTCCAAAAACTGGAATTTGATTTTCTTTAATAACTTTATCTATTTCTCTTTCATAAATGATTTTGCCAATTACAGTACTTTCCCCACCAGATATGATGATTCCATTACATTCCTTAATTTCATCTTTATATCTAACAGGTTTTACTTCAGCTTCAATATTTAAATTTTCTATTGCTTTTTTTGTAATATCATAGTGCTCACTAACTGCACCCTGAAGATCTAAAATTCCTATAACTATCATGAAACCGCCAAAACCAATTATTAAATAAATATTTTAAATAAATATGAAATATAAATTTCGAATAATTTTCATATTTAATATATTTTATAATTTTTATAGTATATAAATATAGTGGAAGTACTCTTCCGAGTAGCTTAAATTTCTGAAAATTTAGCTCAAAAGTAAGAAATTAAATTAGATTTGTTTAAGTGATTTATTAAAAATTAAAAATTTTTCAAAAAAAACATGCTTTTATAAGAGTAAAATAATGAATGAATATGTAAAAAAAATAATTTTTACATATTCTCAATGTTAGCTATTGCATTTTCAGCACCTAATCTTACAAAGGCACTATCATCATCAAGTAATTCTTTAAGATAAGGAATAGCTTTTTTATCTTTAATATTTCCTAAAGCCCATGCAGCGGCTCCCCTAACTTTCCAATCATCATCGTTTAAAATATTGATTAAAGGATCAACAGCATTTAAACCCATACGACTTAAAGATGTAGAAGCTTCTCTTCTAACAAGTTTATTATTATCATATAATACTTCTATTAAAGGATCAATAGCTTTACTATCACCAATAAAACCTAAAATTTTAGCTGCATTTAATCTAACATTCTTATTTTTATCTTTTAAAGCAATGATTAATGGATCCAAAGATTCTTCAGGCCTCATTTCTAAAAGACCAAGTGCTTCGGCAACAACAAATTCATCATCATCTTTTAAATCTATAATAAGTTCATCAATAGTTTTTTCCATTTTTAAAAACCTCACATTATTTAACTGAATATATTATATAATATATATTAACTCATATAAAAGTATTTCGATAATATACGAACAAATCTAAAAAATTAAAAATAAAAAAGTGAAATTAATGTATAATATTACTATAATTCCTGGAGATGGAATAGGCCATGAAGTTATGGAAGGTGGAAAATTAATTTTAGACAAACTAAATATTAATTTTAGATTAAAAGAAGCCGATGCTGGCTTTGAATGCTTTCAAAAAACTGGAGAAACCATTTCTGATGAAACTATAAAAATAGCTAAGTCATCTGATGCAGTTTTATATGGTGCAACAACATCAACACCAAATGAAAAAAGTCCAATTATAACTCTTAGAAAAGAACTAGATACATATGGAAATTTAAGACCTGTTAAATCATTTAAAGGAGTAAAATCATTGTATAATGATTTAGATTTTTTAATAGTTAGAGAAAATACTGAAGGATTATATAGTCAAATAGAAGAACTAAATAAAGACAAAGCTACAGCACTTAGAGTAATTACAAAAAAAGCTAGTGAGCGAATATCTAATTTAGCTTTTAAAGAGTGTATATATCGTGATTATAGTAAAGTGACTTGTGTTCACAAAAGTAATGTTTTAAAAAAAACAGATGGTGTATTTAAAGAAAGTTTTTATAAAATAGCTAAAAATTATCCTAAAATACATGTTAATGATTATTATGTAGATGCAACAGCAATGTATTTACTTACAAAACCTCAAGAATTTGATGTTATAGTAACAAGTAATTTATATGGAGATATATTATCTGATGAAGCAGCAGGACTAGTTGGAGGATTAGGTTTTGCACCATCAGGAAATATAGGTGAAAAATATGGATTATTCGAACCAGTTCATGGATCAGCCCCAGATATTGCTGGAAAATATATTTCAAACCCATGTGCAATGATTTTATCTATAGCTATGATGTTAGATTATTTAGGTGAAATAGAATTAAGAAAAGATGTTGTAAATGCTGTTGAAGAAGTTTTAAAAGATAGGAAAACTTTAACTCCAGATTTAGGTGGAGTAAACACTACAATAGAAATGTCAAAAGCTATTGGGCAAAAATTAAATGGAAGTGATTAAAATACTTAATATTACCTCATTTTTAGATGCTAATGCTCTTAGATTAAAAAAAAATGTTTTATGTTCTGTTAAAACAGATAAAAACTACAATTCAAAAGAAATATTATCAATAGTCTCTGAAATTGGAAGACAACTAAAAGAAAAAGATATTAAAAAAGGAGATAGAGTTTTAATATATTTAAATAACTCTCCAGAATACTTATTCTCTCTTTTAGCTATTTGGAGAATTGGAGGAGTAGCTATTCCCACAAACATAATATTCACAATACATGAATTAGAATATATCGTAAATGATTCTGATTCAAAATTAATCATTACTGATGAAAATAACAAAGATATAATTAAAGAATTAAAAATACCAAATTACATTGTTCCCAATATTGAAAAATACAGAAAATCTGAAATTTTACCAGTGGTAAATACAGAATGGGATGATTTATGTCAATTACAATATACTTCTGGAACAACAGGAAAACCTAAAGGATCTATGCTTACACATGGAAATTGGTTTACAGCTATTCATAATGAATGTGATGTATTAACATTAAAACAAGATGATATATTTCTTGGAATTTATCCAATGGCCCATGTTGGAATAAGTTGGGGAATTTCAGCATTAAGAGCTGGAGCTCTTTATATAATGATGGAAAAATATAATCTAAATGATTATTTATCAATATGTGAAAAAGAAAAAGTTACAGTCTTAACAGGTATGCCTCCAGTTATTCATTCTCTAACAACATTAAACGAAGAACAAGTATTTAAATTAGAAACTGTACGTGAAATAATTTGTGGTGGTGGACCATTACATAAAAAAATTTGGAAAGAATTTTATGAAAAATACCAAATACCAGTAATAAATTCTTATGGATTATCTGAAACAATAGTAATTGGAACTGGAACAGTTATTAGACCAGAAGATTATTCTAGTGCAGATAAATTTGAAAGTGTTGGTCATCCAGTTTGTTTTTCTCAAGTTAAAATAGTTGATGAAGTAGATTCATCAAAGAACTTAGAAAAATATGAAAATGGAGAAATAGCTCTTCGTGGCCCTGCAGTAGCTAAAGGATATTGGAATATGGAAAAAGAAACAAAAGAATCATTTTTAGATGATGGTTGGTTTTTAACTGGAGATATTGGATACATTGATAAAGATAATCGTCTTTTTATTACAGATCGTAAAAAAGATATGATAGTTATGAGTGGATGGAAAATATATCCAACAGAAGTTGAAGAAGTTTTAATTAATCATCCTTCTGTTAAAGAAATAGCTATGTTTAGTATTGAAGATTGTCACAAAGGAGAATTGCCTGTTGCAGCTATTGTATGGGAAGATAAAGAAGATAATGAAAATTTAATTAATTATGCTAAAGAAAATCTTGCAAGATATAAAGTTCCAAGAAAAATATTCAGTTTAGATGAACTTCCAAGAGTAAATGGATGGAAATTACTTAGAAGAGAGCTTAGAGAAAAGTTTAGTGGAAATTAGATTTAATTTTTCCATATTCCACAAAACCTTAATATTAAAAAGAAAGATATTTCTTTAAATTGAAATTTAATTTTAATTTATATAAATATTGTTTTTTTAAAGCTTTTTAATTTAGGAATACTACTTTTAAAATTCTATTTTAGATAAATTTAAAAAAAAAGAGAGAATATTTATTAAAAAAAATTAATATTTATAAAAATAAACTGTTTCACATAATTATATGAATATAAATACTTTAAGAAGAATTCATTTTCAAATAATAGTTTTATTTATAAATCATTGTTCCTATACCATCTTTAGTGAAAATTTCAAGTAAAAGAGCGTGTTTAAGTCTACCATCAATAATATGAGCTGATTTTACCCCACCTTCAATAGCTTTAGCACAGGTTTCAATTTTTGGAATCATTCCACCAGTAATTATTCCTTTTTCAATCAAATCATCAATTTCATCAACTTTGATTTTTTTAATTAAAGAATCCGGATCATTTGGGTTGTGTAAAACACCAGGAACATCAGTTAAGATAATTAGTTTTTCTGCACTGATTTCTTTAGCTATTTCTCCTGCAGCTGTATCTGCATTTAAATTTAAAGTATTTCCACCTTCTGAAATACCTATTGGAGATATAACTGGAATATAATCATTATTTGTAAACATTTCGAGCAATGAATCATTAACACAAGTGATTTCACCAACTAAACCTAAATCTACCTCTTCTTCAATACCTGTTTTATCATCTTTAATTTTATGAAGTGGTTTTTTAATAGCATGAATTAATTGACTGTCTTTACCAGAGACCCCTATACCTTTTCCACCATGTAGATTTATTTGAGAAACAATATTTGTACTTATTTTACCAACAAGTACCATTTTAACAATTTCCATTGTTTCTTCATCAGTGACTCTTAATCCTTTAATAAATTTAGGTTCTTTTCCAAGTTTATCCATAGATCTAGATATTTCTGGACCTCCACCATGAACAACTAGAGGTTTCATCCCTACATATTTTAAAAGAACTGTATCTCTACTTGTAGAAGCCATAGCTTCATCATCAATCATTGCATGACCACCATACTTAATCATGATTTTTTTATTATGAAATTGTTTAATGTATGGTAAAGCTTCAACTAAAATATTTACATCTTTCATTAATATCACTGTTTTAAAAATAATCCTTAAATTTTTTATATTAAAATATTGGTTTTTAACTCTTATTAAGGTTTTTGAATATTTAATTAAAAAAGTAATTTTTTATTTTTGAAATAGCTATGATTAAATTAAATAAGTCTTCCAGAATTTTATAAGTTAATCTATAAGGCATGATTAAATTTTATTAAAAAAAGTAGTTTATTAAAATGATATAGAAAAAATTATATTTTTAAAGAGTAACATCTAGATGTGATAATCTAAATCATCCATTTTAAAACAGTTTTTCCAAAACTATTTTTATAATCCTTTTCAAATGCATTTGTTAAATCCTTTAAAGATCTAACTTCGATAACTTCAGTAATAAGATTATTTAAATAAGAAATAATTTCTGGTTTAGCATTTAATAAATTTATAACTTCAATAAAATCTTCTCTCTCACTTCTACTTATACCAAAGAAAATTAAACCTTTTTCTAAAATTAAACGAGTATTAATTGAAACTGGATATTCACTTACTCCAAATAAAGAAATAGTAGCTTCAGGATTAGACAAATTAATTATTTGATTAATAGCTTTTTGAGAAGCAGCAGAACCAACACATTCAAAACCATGATCAATAGCTAAATTTTCTGGAATTTCATTAATTTTATAAACTTCATCAACAAAGGAAAATCTATTTAAATTTTCAAAGTGTTTTCCAAAAACAATAATTTTAGAATCTGGGAAAATATTTTTTAAAAGAAGAGAAACAATAAAACCCATATTTCCATCTCCCCAAACACCTAAAACATCTTTTTTATTATGAGCTATTTTTTTAAATTTATTAATCCCATGAATAGCTACAGATACAAGTTCTAAAAAAGCACTTGTTTCTAGATTAAAATTATCTGGCAATTTAAGTATTCTATCTTTTTTAAATGAAATTAAATCACTAGTAAATCCATCTTCACTACTTCCTTTGAATTTACTGGATTTTAAATAATTAGAACTTATATATTCATCTGAATCAGTAGGATTATTTGGAATAAAAATAACATTATCTCCTGGTTTAAATTCATAAGAATTGTCTTTAATGATTTTTCCAATTCCTTCATGAATTAAAGCCATTGGTAATTTTTCATCAAGTATTTCAGATTCTCTTTCTCCTTGATAGTATCTTTGATCAGCTTTACAAATAGAAAGATAAGTAGGTCTTGCAATAATATCTGAGTTAATATCTATCTCAGTATATACCTTATCAAATAGCTTAGGAGATTTTAATCTATATACATTGTTAATCATATTAAACCATCATACTTGATCTTTTAAAATAGCATCAGCTACCTTTAAATCATAAGGATATGTAATTTTAATATTAGTTACATCTCCATTAACTAAATAAACATCTTCATTATTTAATACAAAAATCTTACAAGCATCAGTTAACTTGTTTTTATCATCATCATTAATATTTTTGTATAATTTAGCTAGTTTATTTATTTTAAATGTTTGTGGAGTTTGACCTTGATATAAATTATCTCTTAAAGGAATAGCTGAAATTTTATTATCTTTATTTGATTCAACAATTGTATCTGTTGCAGGAATTACTGTATCACATGCTCCATACTCTTTACAAAATTCAATATTTTCTTCAATAATCCTATAAGTTACAAATGGGCGTACTGAATCATGAGATACAATAATTGAATCATCATCAATTTGGAAATTATCATTAATATAATCAATAGCATTCATAATTGTGTCATTTCTAAGATTTCCTCCTTCAATAACAACAATATTATCACTATCTTCAATATATTTTTTTATTAAATCTTTTGTATGTGATAAAAAGTTTTTAGGTGTTAATACAATGATTTTCTCAAAACTATTAACAATAGAAAATTTTTCGATAGTATGGATTAAAATAGGTTTACTACCTAATGTTAAAAATTGTTTAGGTTTTTCAATATTACCCATTCTAGATCCTGATCCTCCTGCTAAAATAGCTGCAAAAATCATTTGAATATACCTCTTTATTTTTCAAATATTATTAAATAATGAGATTTTCCTTCTGGAATATCTTCTCCAACTTCATTATTTAAATAAGTCATTTTAAGACCATGTTTATTAAATAATTCTTCTAATTCTTCTGGAGAACTTCTAACAATATAAGGTGGACCATGACGAACTTCTTGTTTTTTATAATCCATAATAGCTATTCTACCACTTGGTTTTATAACTCTTTTTAATTCTTCAATAGCTTCATCTAAAGCTTTCATAGCTTTAAATCCATGGAATACATTAACCATTAAAACAATATCTAAGACATCATCATCTAAATCAATTTTTTCAATAATATTAGATGTAATTGGAATTAGATTATTATAATTTTCCTTTTCTTTTAAATTATTTAAATCTTCAATAGAAGGTTCATAAATATCTAATGCATAAATAGTCGCATCATCATTTAAAGTCTTTACAGCTTCAATAGCAATGTGACCATCACCACATCCAGCATCCATAAAAGTTTCACTACCTTTAAGGTTTAAATAATTTAAAATTTCTTTTGCATCAAGAAAATCTTCACTAGACCTTCCTTGAATTCTATGGCCATTAGCTGGAAGCATACCAGTTTTATTACTCATTTTTTAACACCAAAATTCAAATAATATTACTATGTATCTAAAAAGAATTATTTAATATTTTGCAAAAAAAATACATATATTAAATTTATAAGAAGAAAATAAGTAATTTAATTTAAAATAAGTTTTTATTAATATTTATTTAAAAAAAAGAGAGTATGTAAAGTTAAAAAAAGGATATTGGATTATTTTTTCCAATATTGTTTAGCTCCTCTTCCTCTTTTACTACCTGGTTTAGTGTAACCTCTTTTTTGTCTAGTTCTTTTATTTGTTCCTTTAACTTTTGCCATAATAATAACCTCAATAATAATAAATTTATGATAAATATAATTTATATAACATTAAATTGTTTCTTTAATATACTATTTAAATGTATCCCTATGTAGTATATTCAGCATTGATTTTTACATAATCATATGTTAAATCACAACCCCAACCAGTAGCTCTTGAATCACCAATATTTAAGTCAACTATTATTTCAACATAGTTTTCATTCATTATTTCTTCAGCTTTCAAAAGGTTTTGAGTACCTTCTAAAGCTAATATATCTCCATTTTTTAATATATCGATTGAATCATTTTTAGATGCGAAATTAATAGAAATAATATCTAAATCAAAGGAAATTCCTGAATAACCTATAGCCATAGCTATCCTTCCCCAATTAGGATCTCCTCCGAAAAGAGCTGCTTTAAATAAAGAAGAAGATATAATGGCTTTTACTGCTTTTTTTGCATCAGTTTCAGATTTTGCCCCATCAATTGTAACTTCCATAAATTTACTAGCTCCTTCACCATCTTTAACCATCATTTTAGCTAGTTCTTGTGTAAGGTAATTTAAAGCTTTTTGGAAATTTGGATCAATTACACCATTATTATTAATATTAACACCAGATTTACCATTAGCCATTAAAATAGCTATATCATTAGTACTTTCATCACCATCAACAACAATCATGTTAAAACTATTATTAACAGCTATTTTTAATGAATTTTGAATATCTTCTTCAGACATTTGAGCATCAGTTGTTAAAAAAGATAGCATAGTTCCCATATTTGGTGCAATCATACCAGTTCCTTTAGTAATTCCACCAATTTTTACCTTTTCGCCACTTGTTAAAGTAACTTCTACAGCAAATTCTTTTGGATGAGTATCAGTTGTCATGATTCCTTCAGCACAATCAGTAGATGATTTTGGAGAATTTTTTAAATTGTCACAGGAATTTGAAGCTAAATCTAAAATTTTATCCATTGGCATCTTTCGTCCAATAACTCCAGTTGATGCAATAGCTATTTCATCAGAATTTATATTCAATTTTTTAGAAATAAATTGAACTATATCTTTACAATCGTTTAAACCTTCGATACCAGTCATACAATTAGCATTACCACTATTTGCAACAATAGCTGAAAGTTTACCTTTTTTTATTATTTCTTTAGTATAATTAATTGGAGCTGCAGTAACTTTATTTGATGTGAAAACAGCTGAAGAAGTAGAATTCTCATTTAATATGACAGAAACACCATATTTCCCTTCTCTTGAACCTGCAGCTTTAACATTCTCGACTGCACAAATACCTCCATTTATAACTTTAATATTCTCTAAATTTTGTATTTTCATAAAAATCACTAAAATAAATTAATTTAAAAAAATGAATTATATAATTTTATATTAAGAAAAGTATTTAAAATTTTATAAATTAGTCTAGTAAGGGAAAAAATAGGATAAATTATTTAGGTTAATTTATCCTTTTTTTGTAAAAATAAATTTTTTAAATATTAACCATTATATGTAAAGTTTTCAGAACCAAATTCTTCTTGAGGAATGTATTTTACATTTGAATCATTATATTGCTGTACTCCATCCAAATATGGATCATAAGTATCTTTAGAGTGATTTTCGTAAGCAGATATATTCTTTGTTACATTTATAGGTATTTTAGTTTGATTTATATCATTTTGAGCTAGAGGATCATCTCCAGATAGTCCCATACTAATACCAAAACCAGAACCTATACCAAATGCAACTAAAGTTGCAATTAATAGTATTATTATTTTTCCATCGTTTCTAGGTCGCACTGTATCCCAAGTAAATTAATTCTTTTTAAATCCACAAATTGTTGAATGGTTAATATATAATTTCATAAATATTAACACAATTACATGAAATTACTGGAAATTATAATTCAAGTATTCATATTTAAACAACCAGTGAATTCCTAACGTCTTAATGACTATCCATATTTTTTATTATAATCACTTATATACTTTGTTATGTGCATATGTGTGTACACAAATGTGCATATAAATTGATCTTTATATATAAAAAAAATTCTAAAAAAATTATAATATTTATATTATTTAAAAATTAATTAATTTATAGGAGATTGTTTAAAAAATAAATAATTTCATTGCGAAAAATATAATATTCTACTAAAAATTGTAACATGTAGTAATATATAATAAAGAACTGTGTATGTAAGTACATACATAATTATTAAATTATTTATACAGTATAAATGAGTAAGTAAATAAAAATATAATTACATGAATTTATAGTTAAATAGTAAAAAATATATATATGTAAAAATAATTTTATAATAATGGCAAGTAAAGATGAAGTTGACAGAATTTGGAAACTGTCCGAAAAAACTAGAATGAATATTTCACTTCCTAAAGATTTAGCTAATTGGTTAGATGATAGTGCTTCAAATATATGGAAATTAGATAAAGGAGCACGTTCTAAAGAAGTTACTAGACTTTTATTAGAAGCTAAACGTAGAAGTGAAGAAGAATTATAACTTTTTTTAAATTACACTTCTAGTCATATACTTTTTTTTAAAAAAAACTAAATTTTTTATCTATGAAGCTAAAGCATATATTAGAGCTATTGCAACAGCTACTAGACCAACCCAATTATATCCTAAGACAGCTCCAAAATAAGCTATTATAAAAACTAATAAAAATATTCCAAATAATTTCATTTTATGATTATTCAATAAGCTAAAAATAGTTCTTGCAAATTCTGAAGGAACATTATAAGCATAGACACCATTAGCCAATTCAAAAACCACTAATGATAATGGAGTAAATGAGTTAATATTATCTGCAAGTTGAGCTTTTTCACCAGCTTCACGTCTACTTTTCCCAATTCCTGCTCTGATTTTAACACCATTATTTAAACCAAACCAAGCTGAATCAAGTCCTGCACGAATAGCTAGGTCTTTAGATGGGAATCTAGCAATGAAATCATCTCCACCTTCACGATATCCTTCAAGCTCCCCTTCACATTCTTCTTCAATGAATGTTTTAATTCCATTCATTAATTCAACTAAATAATCCCTACCATGTTTATCAATAAATTTTGTAGAGTCAATAACATCAATAAAAAGATAATTTTGAAATTCTGATGATTTTGATTCTCTCATAATAAAGGGTGAATCAAATACTAATGCAAATTCCCCACCTAATTTAGTAAATGCTACTCCCGAAAAATTTCCAATATTTTTTGTAAAATTAATAGAACGTTCAATAGCTGCAGCTCCAGTCATACCTACTGCTGCTGATACAGTTAAATTATTTTCAAGACCCATTCCAATAAAACGAATAGCTAGTTTAATTGCATCATTTTTACTGAATAACTTTGCAACAAGTTCCGTTGAGCTCTTCTCAACAATTTCTCCTTTTTCAGACATAATTATATCGGAAAAAACATTGATTAAATGACTAGGATGATGTAGTTCAATGAATAAGTAACGATCACTACCCATGATAATATTACTTACAAGAGCATATTCTTCAATTTTATTATCTGCAGGTTTTAATTCATAAAAATCATGATTTTTAGGAATATTTTCCTCACCTAAATCCCTAATTAGATTTTGAAAAATGCTATCAGTAGTAATATTAGCTTTTTCTATTTCTAAAAGAGCAGTTTGAGTATAATTAAATAATTCCACATATTCTGTTTCAATAGGAGTTGTAGGGAAATATTTAGTACCCATACTAATAGCTTCATGGTTAGTTAATAATTTAACAAGATATCTAGATAACCCATATTTAGCCATCTACCTTTCCTCCCTTCTCCAATACAATTTCAAAATCTCCAGGATTTTCAAGTAACATATCAGGTTTAACTGATACAAATGGGAATTTCCATGAGCCTAGTCTACCTGCGATAGTACTTGCAATGTTTCTTGAGTTTTTCTTAATGAAAACTTCATCATGTGTGTTTATCCTAATTTCAACATTGTATGGAGCATTATCTGAAACTTCATCTGCAAGAAGAATATTTAATTCAAAGTTTCCTGGTTTCATAAATAAATCATTACGAATAGCTATTAATGGTTTCTTTTCAAGTTTTAGTCTATCTGCTACAGTTACTGAAATATTACCTGCATTTTTAACTGCAAGTTTATAATCTTTAGGATGTACTAAAACAAAAATAATATATGGTGCTGCAACTTCAACATCATCAACCATATCCATAACCTTATTAAACATAGGTATTTTTGAAAATAATGATTCTATTTTTGAATCAACATTACTTTCATTATCAATTCTAATAATAGCTTGTTTTGCTATGTTTAATGGAGATATTTCTAATTCTTCTTTTTTTGTATAAACATCCCAACGTTTAAATTCTAACTGTTTGATAATTTCATCACAAATATTTTGTAAAATCCTTTTATTCTTTTTTGGCTTTTTATTTTTTCCAATTGTTATTTTACTTCCATCAAAACCAAATGGAATTCTCATACTATTAATATCTTTAAATTCATCGGAAAAATCTCTAAATTTATCATTAGATAATATTTTAGCTTTTTCTTTTTCAGCTAATTCAAAAATAAAATGATCTGCATTATTGCCTGAAGGAACTTGTTCGACATTTTCACTATCTAAAAGTTTTTTAAACTCATCTTTTTCATCAATTTCATGTCTAAGAGAAGCATCTACAATAATTACAAACTCATCTCCTCTTTTTTCTAATGCATCGACTGCAGCAAGAATATTGCTTAGTTGAGGTTTAGAGTCCTTGTTTTTTTTATAATGAGCTACATTTGAACCATCTATAATCACTTTCACAATATCACCTAACGAGAGTTTATTAAAAAATAAAATTTAGTTTATTATTCAATATGATATATATTGTAAATGATATATTTATATTTATGTAAAAATCAAGAAAAAAAGATTTTTAAAAGAAAAAATACTTAATAAAAAAATTATTTAATATTATATGTTCCTTTTAAAATTACCGAGCAGAGAAGTTGTTCCATTTATTTTATTCAAATATATTTCTATATTTTCATCTGAAATATTATAAACATTATAAGAATTAAGATCTTTACCTCTAATTTTTGTAGAAGAAAGAGAACCTGCATTAATAAATAATGTTCCATTCATTTCCCAAATATTAGCTACATGTTTATGACCACAAAGAACAACATCAACTTTATGATCAATTAAAGTTTTTAATATATCACCAGCATCTGATAATACATTGCGTTCACGTCCTGTCTCAGGAATTGGAATTACATGATGATGCATAGCTACTATTGTAAAATTAGAATCATTTAAACATTCATCTAATTGTGAATCCATCCATAATTGTTGAGGCCGCCCGATATTTCCGCCATTAACATCTGGAGAACTAGAATCAACACCAATAACTGTGAAATTATTATTTTTTGTTAATCTCCAACTACGTTCGCCAATTAATTCCTCAAATGATTCATAACCTAAGTTTCTTGAATCATGGTTACCTGGAATTGCATATAAAGGTGCATCAAATAGAGATAAATATTCTTTTGCTTTAAGAAATTCCCTATAATATCCTTCATTAGTAATATCCCCAGTTAATAAAATCATATCAGGTTTTAATTCATTGATTTCATCAACAGCCTTTAAAAATACTTCTTCATTAAAGTGGTATTTGCATATATGTAAATCTGAAATATGGACAATAACTGTCATTTTATCATTGAGAAAGACTCAAAATAGCTTCTGCTAAATCTCCTTTTGCTTCAATTAAAGCCTTTTCAGCATCTTCTTTTGAAACATTAGCTTGATTAGCTACCATTTCTATATCATCGTCAGGAATAACAAGTTCATCTTCAATAGCTACTTCTTGTGCAACCCCTGTAACTTGGTAAGTTTCTTGACCCATAACATTCATTAAATTTACTTCAGCATTAGGAATGATTAATTCTTTATCTTCAAAACGGATTATGACTTCTTTAACTCCTTCAAGGTCTTTCATATCCATACCCATCTTTTTCATTTGTCTTTCCATTTGCTTCATTTGTTTTGGATTCATACCTGGTATCATAATAATTCCTCTTTACTTATTTTTTTAGTTTTAATATTTATTAAAATTTTTTATTTAAAAATAATATTTTATTAATACATTTTATTTCTAGAACTCCATGCATAGTAAAAAATGAAAATTCCAACTAATAGTAAGACAATTTGTGGGAAAATTCCAAAAATTATTGATGGAATCAAATTAAGCTTTGCAAGAATCCATAAAATAGCATAAATAATAATTATAATCCCAAAAAGCATAATCACTTTATTTAATGTGTCTTTAAAATCCATTGGCATTCCATTTGGTATTGGCAATTTAACACGTCCTATAATTCTTTAATTCCTTCATTAGTCCCTAAAATAGCTTTATCAACCATTTGAGTAAATATGCCATTTTCAACAACACCTGGAATTGAATTTAAATCAATTTCTAAATGTTCTGGACTTAATATTTCATTAAATTTCGCATCAATAACAAAATTTCCATTATCTGTAATAACTGGCCCATCTTTAGATTGGCCCATTCTTATTGTAGATGTAGCTCCCATATCTTTTAAAGCATTCATAACAACTCTTGCAGATTCAGAAATAACTTCAACAGGAACTGGAAAATTTCCAAGTTCTTTAACATATTTAGACTCATCAGCTATTACAAAAAACTTACCAGCAGAGTAATCAATAATTTTCTCTAAAGTGTGAGCTGCTCCACCACCTTTAATAAGATTTAAATCTGGATCAATTTCATCTGCACCATCAACTGCTAAATCAATATCATATTCTTCTAAAGTAGAAATTGGAATATTAGCTTTTTTTGCAAGTAAAAATGATTGATAAGATGTTGGAATTCCAATAATTTCAAGCTCTTCATTTTTAATTCTATTACCTACTTCTTCTATAAAATAATGAGTAGTTGAACCTGTACCTAAACCTAAAACATTTCCATCATTTACATATTCAGCTGCTTTAATAGCTGCTTCTTTTTTAAGATTCATAAAAAACACCAAAATAAATTTAATTTAAATAACAAAACCTAATTCTAAATTATATAAATCATAACCTTTTATACATTTTCCAATATGTTTTCCTTTATTTTCAAGAATAATACATTTATCTCCTTCAATTAAACCTTCTGGAAAACAACAGTTTTTAAATTCACAATCTTCATCACATTCTGTAGGAGTATAGTTAAAAATTGAGCCTTCAAAAATATTTTTAGAATTAGATAAAACATTAATATTAGCTCTGTCTATTTCAACAGGTAAAACAATGTTTTCATCATGAATAGGGCATTTTTGCTCATTATCCCTAACATCTTTTATAATATATTTACGATTTTCTTCTAAAGAATCTACACAAGATGATTTAAATCTACAAGATTCACATTCCTTACTTGGACCATAAAAAATAAAACTTAATCCTTTTTCTGCTAAATCTTTTCCAATTAAAGTTATCAATTAAATCACCTCAGTTTTTTTAGCTAGATTTTTTGCAGCATCTTTAGATAACCCATTATCTCCCAAAATAGTATATCTCTCAGGCCGGATTTTATGAGCATTTAACAATGCTTCAATAATTATATCCGGATCAACTCCAAGTTCTTCTGCATTAGTTGGAGCACCAAGTTTTCTAAGATTATCTCTGATAAATTTCCAATCCCCACCATGAAGATGCATCATCATAATAGTTCCAACCCCACACTGTTCACCATGTAAAGCTGGTACATCAGCTATTTTATCTAATGCATGACTAAATTTATGTTCAGACCCACTAGCAGGTCTTGAAGAGCCTGCAATACTTATAGCCATTCCACTACTAAATAATGTTTTAACTACTATTCTAGTACTTTCTTCAAGTCCTGGTTTAATACTTCCAGATGATTTAGTTATTAATTCTGCAGACATTTCAGATAATGAAGCAGCTGATTCACTGAAATATTCATTTTTTAGACGTTTAGCTAGTTTCCAATCTTTAATAGCTGTAAAATTAGAAATTATATCAGCACAACCTGCAGATAATAGTCTAAATGGAGCATTAGCAATAATATTTGTATCAGCAATAACACCAATAGGTGCTTGAGCTTCCATAGAAGTAGAACCATTTGGATTTTTAATAGAAGCTAAAGGAGAAATAATACCATCATGAGAAGCAGTAGTAGGCATTGACATGAAATACATTCCTTCATTATTTGAAGCTATTTTAGCCACATCAATTACTTTTCCACCACCAATACCTAAAATAAAGGAAAAATCTTCACTTTTTTCTTGAACTTTACTTACAGATTCTATATCTGCATCTTTTACTTTAATAAGATCTACAGAAAAACCTTTATCTTCTAAGCTTTCAATAGCTATTTTTCCACCAATATCATATGTATTATGACCAGTAACAACTAATGCATTTTTATCTAAGCGAAGATCATCACAAATACTTCCAGTTTCATAAATAACATCTGGACCTATATGAACTTCACGTGGCATTTGAATTTTTCGACTATTCATAATATCTTCTCATTTAATCATTTAAAATATATGATAATTCTTAATAAAATAGGTTTGGATTTTATATATAATATAAAAATTTTTAGTTTTTATTAGCTCTTTTTTGAAATGATTGTTGTTTTAAGAAGTAGCTATTTAAAAAATTGTTGTTAAAATATAAAAATTAGATATATTCTTTATTTTTAGTTAAAAAGACTTTATTGTCTTAAAATACAGCTAAAACTAATTATATGATGAATTAAAAAATTAAACCTCATGGAAATAGTTATATTTCCATAGGAGGTGAAAAAATTAAAAATAAAATATTAAAAGAGTTTTTAACTATCCTGAAGTTGAGTTTAGAGATAGTTAAAATACTCATAAAGTGGTGGGGGTGACCCCACTACCATATTTTTAATATTATTATATATTGAAAAATATATAAAATTTTTGGTTTTTTCATCACCATTTTATTATTTCACTAAAAATATTACTAACAAATACAATATATCTATTTTAACTAAATTTAAAAAGACAAGAAAAACTAAAAATAAGATATAAGTATTTCTAATAGAAACAATAAAAATAATTTAATCTTAAATATAAGTAAATATTAATAAATTATTAGGTGATAAGGTGGAAAATTTTAGTGAATGGTTTCATGAAATTTTAGATAAAGGAGACATAATGGACTCAAGATATCCAATTAAAGGTATGAATGTTTGGTTACCTTATGGATTTAAAATTAGAAAATACACATTAGAGCTATTAAAAGAGCTATTTGATAGAGATCATGACGAAGTATTATTCCCTCTTCTTATTCCTGAAGAAGAATTAGCAAAAGAAGGAATACATGTTAAAGGATTTGAAGAAGAAGTATATTGGGTAACACATGGTGGAAGTAAAGAGTTAAATGAAAAATTAGCTTTAAGACCTACAAGTGAAACTGCAATATACCCTATGTTTGCTTTATGGATTAGATCTCACATTGATTTACCTATGAAATATTATCAAATAGTTAATACCTTTAGATATGAAACTAAACACACAAGACCTCTTATTAGAGTTCGTGAAATTTCCACTTTTAAAGAAGCGCATACAGTTCATGCTACAAAAGAAGAAAGTGAAGCTCAAGTTGAAGATGCAATTGAATTATATAAAGAATTTTTTGATTACTTAGGAATTCCTTATGTAATAAGTAAAAGACCCGAATGGGATAAGTTTCCAGGTGCTGATTATACAATGGCATTTGATGCATTAATGAAAGATGGTAAAACCTTACAAATCGGTACTGTTCATAATTTAGGTCAAACTTTTGCAAAAACATTTGATATTACATTTGAAAATGAAGAAGGAAAACATGTTTATGCTTATCAAACCTGTTGCGGATTATCTGATAGAATAATAGCTTCAATTATTGGAATTCATGGTGATGAAAAAGGATTAATATTACCTCCATCTGTTTCACCAAATCATATAACAATTATCCCTATATTATTTAAAGAAGGAAAAGAAGAAGTACTTGAAAAATGCCAAACTCTTAAAGAAGAATTTGAAGCAGAAGGAGTTAGAGTACATATTGATGATAGAGACATCAGACCTGGAAAGAAATTTTATGACTGGGAAATAAAAGGAACTCCTGTTAAACTTGAAATTGGACCAAGAGATTTAAAAGAAAATAAAACTATAATTACAAGAAGAGATAATGGTGAAAAAATTGAATTACCATTAGATGAAACTGTTATTGATAGTGTTATTGATATTATAGAAGATGTAAATGTTTCAATATCTAATAAAGCTTGGGAAAATCATGAAGATTCAATTAAAATTTCTGAAGACTTAGATGAAATTCCAAAACTAATAAAAGAAGGAAATATTGTAGGATTTTATTGGAATGGGAAAGAGGATTCAGGAAAAGCTATTGAAGAAGAAACAGATTATGATATTTTAGGAACCTACAATGAATTAGATTCTGATGAAAATAAAAAATGTATTTATAGTGGCGAAGATGCTAAATATCTTGCATTAATAGCTAAAACTTACTGAGAGTTGTGAAAAATGGATGAAATTTATGCAATAATTCCTGTAAGTAAATTTAAAAATGCTAAAACACGTTTATCTCCTTTTTTAAACGAACAAGAAAGAGAAGATATATTAAAAGCTATGCTTAAAGATGTAACTGACGCATTAAAAGAATGTGTTGATAAAATTATTTTAATTAGCTCTGATGAAGATGTCCTAGATTATGCTCATAAATTAAATATTGATACATTAAAAGAAAATGAAAATTCAAATTTAAATAAAGCATTACATCAAGCTATGGATTATTGTAAAGATAAAGTTGAAAAAATAGTCATAACTCCTTCAGATATTCCCCTTATTGGAAAAACTAATATAAATTTACTTATTGAACAAGGAAAAACAATAGATTTTATGATTATTCCATCAAAAGGTGGTGGAACAAATCTTTTACTTATTGAACCTAATGCAATTCCTGTGAAATTTGGAGATTTTAGTTTTATAAGTCATATAAAAGAAGCAACAGAAAAAGAAATAACTCCTTATATTCAAGATTCATTTTTTATTGCTTTAGATGTTAATACAACAGAAGATTTAGGGGAAATTATGGTTCATGGAAATAACACTGAAACTAAAAATTTCTTAAAAAGTCTTAATATAAAAGTTGAATCTATACATGGAAGTAATAGATTAAAAGTAACAAGGAAATAATTTATGATAGTAATGTCAATAGCTGGTATAGATCCAAGTGCAGGTGCAGGACTTTTTGCAGATATTAAAACATTTCAAAAAATTGGTGTTTATGGAACTGGGATAGTGACTAGTTTAACTAGTCAAAATCCATATAAAATATATTCTTTAAAACCAATTGAATCAAACTATATAGCTGAAGAAATTGATTCTGTTTTAGAAGAATACACAGAAATTAAATATATTAAAACAGGAATGCTGTATTCTGAAGATATTATTAAAACTGTTTCTGGAAAAATTAAAGAATATAATTTAAAAGCTATTGTTGATCCAGTTATGGTTGCAACTGCTGGTGGAAAACTATCTAAAGAGGATATGGGTAAAGCTATTTTAAAATATTTACTTCCAAAAGCTATTTTAACAACCCCTAATATTGATGAAGCATCTAAACTATCTGGAATTAATATCAAAACAGAAGAAGATGCAATTAAAGCAGCGGAGATTATTGGAAAAACTTGTGATGTGATTGTAACTGGTGGACACCTAGATGGTATAAATACAATTTACAGAAATAATAAAATTAGTATAATAAAAGAAGAATTGATTGATACTGAAAATCTACATGGTAGTGGATGTGTTTTCTCAGCAAGTATTGTAGCTTATTTAGGATTAGGTTATAGTATGGAAATAGCTATTGAAAAATCATTTAAGTATGTTCACAATGCTATTTTAAATGGGAATTATGGAACATTAATTTAATTTTTTATAGATTCATTTAAATAATAAAAAATTTATAATATACTACGTAAAGCTAACTTTACATAAAAGAAATGGTTTTGAAAAAATTGAAAAATTATCTAGAAGCTTTAAGAAAAGAGAAAAATATTAACCAAGAAGACTTGGCAAAAGTATTGAAAGTATCTAGGCAAACTATTAGCTCAATAGAAAATGGAAGATATAATCCATCAATTATATTAGCATTTAAAATAGCTAACTATTTTGAAAAAACTATTGAAGAGATTTTTATTTACGAGGGAGAATAAAATGACAGAAGAATATGTAAAAAACAAAATGAAATATTTAAAAATATCTATAATACTTGGAATTTTACTTTTAATTTTCGCTAACTTACTTCCAATATTATCTTCAACATTTACTACAGATGAATTTTGGACTAGTGTATTAAGCTGTTGGGGAGCAATATTTCTTGTATTTGGATTAGTTAGATCATATATGATTAGAAAAAATCCTGGATGGGTTGAAGCTAATGAAATTGCAGAATATGATGAAAGAAATACAGTTATAAGAGGAAAAGCTGCTTATTTAACTTTTGTTATGTCAATAGTAGTATTAGCTTTAATGAGTACAGTTTTTATTTATTTAGATTATTTAATACCATTATATCTTAGTTTAGGTTTAATGTTTGGAGAGTATATTATTTTTATAATTTTAACTTGGCATTATGGGAAAAAATTATAAAGATTTTTTATTATCTATAAATAATTATATATATCAAAATTTTTACAATCAATTTTATATTTATGAAGATAATAATCTAAAAAGGAATCAGTAGGTAATTTTATATTTCTTTTTATCATTTTTAACCACATTGTATCAGCTTTAGATTCATCGATTATATTATTATCAACAGCAAAACTTAAAATAATCGCAGTAGTTAAAAGAGGAATATTATGTTTTTCAGTGAGTTCTTTAACATCACTGAGATTATTACTTGCAACAATCCCACTATTTTCAATTGCAAATGCAATAGCTGATGCTTCACCTTTACCAATAGGTTTATTACCCCAAAAACCATCTTCAATACATTTATATGTAGTATATAATTTAGAACGTATATCTATCTCTTTAATTTCAATAAAATTGTTTTTTATTAAAATATTTAAATTATTTTTTATAACTGAAGGAGTACTTTCATGTGTTAACTCATCATAAACAGGTCGCGGAATAATAGCTTTTGAGAATAATTTATGTAAAACAAAAACATCACCGATAATTAAAAAACTTACTATACAATCAGTATCATAAAAAATAGGTTTATCCTTCAAAAAAATCATCCTCATTTAAATTATAAACAATATCTGATCTAAACACATCTAATAACATCTCATCTTTTTTACCAATAGATATTTTATTTTTATCAAATGCTTCTTCAGTTAATCGAATATAATTACCTAATGAGAAATATTTTTTACTTTTAGGAGAAGGATCATATAATTCCGTGCTAAATCCTAATTTACTAGCTTTTTTTTTAATATTATCTAAATATAAATTATAATCCTCTGATGAGATATATTTTTCCTTTTTTAATCTATATAACATAGAACTATGACTCATTTGGAAAAATTGCTCACATTTTATTATGTTTTCTAAATTCCAATTTTTAATACCATTAATATTTTTATAACTAGATAGTGCACCTATAGGCATTAATAATGACGATGCAAAATTATTAGCTTCTTTTTCACTATCATTATAATCATGGTCACTACAAATTAACCACTCATTATTATTTTCATACTTTAAATGATATAATTCATGAGCCAATGTAAAATTTTGCCTACCTTTTGAATGGTTAGAATTAATTAAAATAAGTAATTCTCCATCATATTTACAACAACATCCACTTATTTTATTATCTATTGGATGAAAAAGTATAGTTAAGTTGTTAATTTTATCTGTAACAAGAGAAAAAATATCTATAGGAGAATAATTATCAATCCCCCACTCTCTCCTTAACTCTTCAGCCAGATTATTTGTTTCATAATAACCTTTCATATTACCATCAATCTAAATTCTTTAAAAATTTTAAATTTGACATTATTTGATTCATTTTTGCAACAATTTCAAGACTAGGGTTTTTTTCATCAACTCTAAAAGCAAATTTGTTTGGAGAATAAACATCAGATTTTCCTAAAATATACTCATGAGAACAATTATACAAATAAGAAAGTTTGTCTAATAAATTTAAATTTAAATTTCTTTCACCTTTTTCAATTTTAGAAACTAAACCTTGATCTATTTGAAGATAATTAGCAATTTGTTCTTGAGTATAATTATTTTCTTTCCGTAATTTTTTCAATATAACTCCTTCATTATTCATTATTTCACCTTCAACTACACACAATAAAACACAAATAATATTATGTCATAAAATACATATAAATTTTTCTATAAATTTATGACAAAACAATAATATTTAATAAAAACAAAATAATAAGTATAGTTTTAAGATTAAAATTAATGTAAAAAAGTTTAAAATGATGTAAAATATTAATATTTTATAAATAAAAGCCTTAAAAAAGAATTTTAAATATTTAAAGTAAAAATAAAAATATAAAATAAAAAATAAGAATTATTCATATTAAAAAAATTATTTTAATCCCAAACATCTAAGAGTTCCTTGACTTCATTTTGCACTTTAATAAATTCAACAGACTCCCGATTTCTGATACGAGGTAGTGTAATATCAACAATTTCCTTAATCCTTCCTGGATTTTTCTCCATCACTACAACTTTATCAGCTAAATAAACTGCCTCATCTACATCATGTGTTACAAAAACAATAGTATTTTCAAATCTTTTCCAAACACCAATAAGTTGTTCTTGTAATTTATGTCTATTTTGAATGTCTAATGCTGAGAAGGGTTCATCCATTAATAAAACAGGAGTATGATTTAGAAGAGATCTTATAATAGCTACTCTTTGTTTCATTCCCCCAGATAATTCATGAGGATAACTATCTGCAACATCACCTAATCCAACTCTTTCTAGATATCTTTTAGCAGCTTTTAAATTTTCTTCTTTAGAATTATCAGATAAATTTAAACCAAACATTACATTATCTAAAACAGTTAACCATGGAAATAATGAATATTGTTGAAAAATAAACCCTCTATCTCTTGAAGGACCTTGAACAAGTTTTCCATCATCATATATTTCACCAGAATCTGCATTTTCAAGACCTGCAATTAGTCTAAGTAAAGTTGTTTTACCACATCCAGATGGGCCTAAAAGACATACTAATTCTCCATCATTAACATCAAGATTAATATCCTTTAAAACTGTTGTTTTTTTCCCATGACTTTCATATGTTTTATTTATATTTTTTATTTCAATTGACAAAAAGAAAACCTCTAAACTTTTATTTATTTACCAGAATATTCTATCTTGAGCTTTTCCAAAGATATAATCTAGAATTAATCCAATAATACCTATAGTTAACATTCCAACAACTGTAGTTCCTGTATCAAATAAATTAGTTGCAGTTAAAATTAAATATCCTAAACCACTACTTGAACCAATCATTTCAGCAGAAATAGTACACATTAAAGCTATTCCAACACCTACTTTTAAGCCTGAAACAATATAAGGCACTGAAGAAGGTAAAATAATTTTAGAAAGTACATCAAAATCTCCGGCCCCTAATGTTTGAGCTGCTTCAATTAATACTTTATCTGTTCTTTTAACTCCATCAATAGTATAAACCAAAATAGGAAATACACATCCCATAAATATTATAAATATAGCAGGAACTGTTCCAATACCAAACCATAAAATAGAAAATGGAATCCATGCTACTGGAGGAATAGGCCTTAAAATACTTATTACAAAGCTTGCCATATCTTCTAATGTTTTTGACCATCCCAATATAATCCCTAAAGGAATAGCTACAATTGATGCAAAAAACATACCTCCAAATACTTTAAATAAAGTATCAATAGAATCTGATAATAATCTACCAGATCCAATTAATTCTGATGCAGCCATTAGTACATCAGTAGGACTAGGAAGTACATAAGGAGTTACTAATTGAAATACATCAGTTATTAAATGCCATACTATAATAATAGCTATTGGCAGTATTAGTGGTAATAATCTTCTACTGTTCATTTAATCACATAAAAATTTAAGAATTAAAATAATCTTTATTGAAAAAAGTACTTAAAATTTACGAAAAAATAAATAAAAAAATAAAAATCAATACATGAATCTTAATTTATAGATAGTAGAAACAGAATGTTTCTACTTTCTTTTTAATTACATCATATGATGATATCCACAAATAAAAATATTTCCATAGAAACATGGACGATGATGGTGTCTATGAGGTTTACATCCATCCATATGATGATGCCTATGCCCACCACGAGGACCACACTCACCCATCATACCCATATGATGATGCCTATGCCCACCACGAGGACCACACTCACCCATCATACCCATATGATGATGCCTATGCTCACCACGAGGACCACAATCATCGGAATGATGATGTCTATGCTTATGATGTGAACCACAACCACCTATATGATGAGGCACATGCCTGTCACGAGGACCACAATCATCTGAATGATGATGTCTATGTTTATGATGAGGGCCACAACCACCCATATGATGGTGTTTATGTTTACCATGTCCTGTTTCAAAATCCCCGGAAAGATCTTCTTTTTTAAAGTGTTTCTTAAGATTTTCATCAAAAGTTATTATTGAAATTTCTGCATTAGTTTCAATTGATTTGTTTTGTTTTTTCTCAGTAACAACTTTAAAAGTGGTATGAAACCTATTTTTATTTAATATTTCTAATGATTCTTTTTTATAATCACTAGAATCATCTAAAGAAGGTTCAACTATTTCACCAATTTTCATATACTCTAATTCATCAAAAGATATTGTTCTTTGTGAAGTTTCATCGTCTTTTCCAGCTGAATTTAAAGTACTACTAGATATTATAATTTCTTTTTTGTCATTGTCGATTATCACTTTTATTCACCTTCACTTATTTTAATGTATATATATTTGTAG
>JAJDHW010000039.1 GCA_030266405.1 Methanobrevibacter sp. OttesenSCG-928-I08 | reverse complement strand
ACAAGCAGGGAATGCAATTTTTGCATTTTCAATAGGACCAAAGAGAACGAAATCTCCACCAGTCATTTGTTGTACAATATTGGAACCAATATCACAAACAGGCCAAGCTTCTTTGTTTTCTTTTTTGTATCCTCTTAACCAATCCCATGCAGAAGGTACATTGTGAATACCAGATCCTACAGGAAGTCCCCATTTACTTTTAACTGCAAATGAAGTTCTTGCTGCAATACCAGCACCTTGACCTAAAGGAGTAACTGCAGTATCCATTAAGAATTTTTCAATACCACAATCTCTTGCAATATCAAGTAAACCTTTATCTACAGCACCATCACCGTGGTCCCAAATACCAATTTTACCATCTAAAGTAGCATTCATTGGGTTGAAACCTAATACAATAGATGCAGAAACATCACATTCTTTAATTGCATCTAATTCTTCTTGTTCAGCAGCCATGTTAATAGAGTTGTAAATAGCTCTTTCAGACATACCTACTTCATCAGCATATCTTGCACCAGCTACTCTTGCTTCTCCTGAAGTAGAATCTATAAGGAAAGGATAATCACTAACTTCTCCTACAAATTCTAAGTAATTAACAATAGCTTCTTCAGTTTGACCAAAAGTCTGAATCAAACATGGATTACCAGTGACATCTGCCATTTCTTCCATAGTTTTAATTAAACCTTCAGCTTTATCTTTATCAAAAGTTCCTTTAAGTTCATCATCAATAATATTGTGACCACCATAAAAGATAGTACCTGCTAAAACAGTCGGATATTCACCAGGTTGACCTCCGATGTTTACACCTGCAATATCTAAGACGTCTTGTTCTTTATCAAACCTAAACATTTATAATCCTCCATTAGATTAATGATGCTAATAATGCTGCAATATTAAACTTAATAAATACAACTAATATTATTAGCCCTAAAATCATACCATATAAAATACCAACATCTCTTCCAGTTTGTTGGCCTAAACGTTGGTAGTATTCCCCAACAGTAAATTCAACTTTTTCTTCAACATCATCTAATTTTTCAGAAATATTGTTGAATTCTTCATCAGAAACCATAACTTGAGGTATTGAATTTTCTTCACTCATTTAAAACACCTCTAAAATCCTAATAATTTAGCTATGAATGGAATAATGACAACAAATAAGAGAGCAATGAATATGCCTAATGCAAATCCACTGAATCTAGTATCAATTAATCCAGCAAAAAGTCTACCTTCTCTTCCAATGAGTTTTGATCTGTATTCAAAATTTTCAGAAACTTTTTTAATACCACGAACATTTGGTTTATTTGAAATTCTTACCATATTAACACATCCTTAAAATAGTATAAATAAAGTTCCAATTACTAAAGTAAAAACTAATCCAATCATTATGCCTTGAACTTTACCAGCATAATTACCTGCAAAATCTTTTTGAACTGCAGCAATCATTTTTACTTGAGTATCAATATTTCTCATACGTGCTTCTATTATAGCTGTTTCAGCAGATACAGGACGAATTTCTTCAGCATCTCCTTCATCTGCATCATCATCATCAACAGAAATGATCATAGCTTCTTCTTCAAAAGCACCAGGATCTTTTTCTACACACTCATTAATTTTTGCCTGTATAGCTGAAATATCTTCAACATCAATCATATCAATAATTTCTAATTGTTGTTGGAATCTTTCAACACCGTCTAATGGCACATTTTCAACAAAAGGAATTGCACCAGTTGCACCGTTAATACTTTTCTTCTCAGGGTCACATCCATTTTCATGTAATGCAACAAAACTTTGACCAGTAATGTGTCCTTGAACTTCAGAACCACATAATATTAAGAATCTAATGTTTGGATTAGAAATAATATTAGCTACAACTTTTTCAACACCTAAGTTTTCAGTTTTACAAGGTCCAACAATAGCAGTTCCACCAATATCTGCTTCAATATGTGAAGCAAGAGTAGTAGCAGCTACAGGACTTTCAGGATCACCAGTAATATAATCCCCACTGATAACAGGCCATCCTTCTGCTGTTGCTTTTTTATCAGCCATCTAAATAACCCCCAAACTTGATAATAAAGGAACAGCTGCTAAGAATATAAACAAAGTAATGACAAAACCATAAACCATGTTTGTAAGCATACCTGCAGTAATATAGACCCCTTCACGTCCAGGATAAGAACCTAAAGGACTTGATTTAGGATCTAATGAATTCATTAATTCATCAGCAGCAGCTTCTAAAGTAGCTATTTCCTCATTTATATCATCCATTGATAAAATAATCATGTCTTTTCCCAAAGAAGCCCCAAACATACCTGAAGCCGGGTCAAGAGCAAGATTCATTTCAGGTACAACCTGAACCATAGGTAACATTTCCATGTTTACTCCTCCACTTTAGGCCATAATCCAGCCCATTTAACAGATGCAGCAGCCTCATATGATGCTTTGACGAAACTTCTGAATGATATGATCCAACCGATTAAACCAACAATTGTTATAATGAAACCAGGGACACCTAAAATAACCATTCCTAAAATACCAGTAATAGTCATAGTTAAAAATCCAGTAGAAACAGCACATTTAAGTGTTCTTACTTGATCTTCGTTAGGTCCTAAACATGCATTGAATGGATGTTGGATAGCCATAGTGTTCATAATGAAAAACAATGCAATGAAACCAGGAGCAACAACAACGTTTAACATATCATTGAAATTGAAAGTACCAGTTAAAGCAGCAGAACATCCAATAATAGATAATGATGCAGCACCAGCAATTTCCATAGTACATCTTTCTAAAATAGGTATTTTCATACCAATAATTTTCTTAGCAATGACTGCTACAATTAAACCAATAACCATAGAGAAAATTAAAGCAAGAATAGGGCCTAAAATAGTTAAACCTTGGAATATGCCTGAAGTTACAATAGCTAAACCAGCTAAAGTCCCAATAATTGCAATAGCAAGTGACATATAACCAATAGAAGGTACACCAGTACCTAAACCATAACTTGCAACTCTACGAATAGCGTCTGCACCCCATACAATAGCACATACTGCACCTAATACAGGAAATACATTACCAATAACAGGTATATACGGAGTTAAATAAATACCAACTAATCCGCCAATAATACCTAACAATAAAAGATGTGTGGAACTTATTGCAGCACCTGCAGGTCCACTACTACCTCCAGCAGACATTTTAAATACCTCCAAGAATAATAACAGCAAATATACCTACAATGACAGAAGCAATAGCACATGCTAGAATTCCAGTACCGATTCTTTTGAATTTAGGATCGTGAAGACCTTCAATGGTTCCACCAATGTTATAAGAAGCTATAACAGAATTAATAAAGAATACAGCAATTGAGAAAATAGCAGCAATTCCTACAGCAATAAGAGGATTAGAAGCAAAAGCTGGAACAGCATTAGCAGCTAAGTCCATATTGTAGTAAATTAATCCACCACCAGCGCCTCCTAAGAGACCACCGATAATACCACTTACAAAACAAATAGTAGGAATTCCGTGTCCTTCTGTACCTGCAGTTTTATATTTTTCTTGATTACGGCCAGTAATTGGGTCAACTTCAATTTTAGATGCTGCAGGAACAATACCTACACCAAATATATAAATTAAATTAGCAACGAGCATTGTAATACCCATCATCATCATCGCCCCAATAGCTCCGGCAATCATAATTACATACAGTGGTTGACCAGTCATAGATGCTGCAGTAACTAATCCAGTTAAACCTGCACCAGCTGCTAACATTGCAGTACCAGTACCTACACCAGTAGCTGTAGCCATAGCAGCAGGAGCTCCTCCTACTGGAATAAAGTGCACACCAGCACCAATCATGATTCCGCCAATAGCAATTGATAAAATTAAAATAATAGGATCCATAATGAAAACCTCCTTAATCTTCCTCATATGGTCCATATTTGTTTCTTGCAAAATTTTCAAGTCTTTCATTGAAGATGATTAATAATACAACGATAATAAAACCAGCAATTAATCCTCCAATAATACCGAAAACAACGGTAATCCAGAAACTTAAAAATACAACTGCTCCGAAACAGAAACCAGTTAAAGGTCCACCAAACTTAGCACAAAAATTACCCACATCAATAGAATTTTTTGCACCAACAGGTGATTTAGTTACGATATCTCCTTGAATAGCAACAGGAGTACCTCCACCAAACTCGAATTTTTGGTATTCACTTTCTGCACCATAGTGAACATCCCCAGTTGAAGATCCAATAGCTCCAAGAGTAATACCCCAAATTACAGCTAAAAGAGGCAATGCGAAAACATGCAAAGCAGTTCCATTAATTGGAATAATCATCAAATAAGAGAGTCCGACAATACAAAAAGTAGTAATAAATCCATGTCCAGCAATAGGTCCTAAAGATTGAGTCAACACATCCATAAACAGAGGTTGTTCAAATTGAGATTGACCGACAATACGTCCCATATGGGATGTGATAGTATAAATAGAGTGAACGAATGCAGCAACAAGAGAACCAATAGCAATAGCAATTATTGGTAACACTTGAATGCCGAATAACGGTGACATTAAAATAAATGCAACAGATCCAGCTATACCACACCAAGTACCATAAGCGACCGGTTCACCAGAAGTCGCTTTATTTATCATTCTGTGTAAATGTCCCATCTGTGGAGCAAGCTGTACTTGTGAATTTGGATTACTTTGAGAACCAATATCTGATTCAATATCCTCAGTAGCACCAGCAATAGTAGCAGCAGCACCCATCAATGCAACAACACCTAATGTTACAGGGTCCATAAATTTTTTCCTCCTTAGTTTTTATTAAATTGATCATTTAATAAACGTGAATAAAATATTTTTTTAAAAATCATCTTAATGAATATATCATACATCATAATCTATACAATATCACTTACACTAAATTTGAGTGTTCATTTTAATGATTAATCATTATATTTCTATAACTATTATATATAAAGCTTTACTAAAATTATCAGTTTAGCTAAAATATAAAAAAAGGATAATAAAAGATAAAAAATTATTATCCTAATTATTTAAATCTATTTAGCTGGTACAATAGGAGTTCTTTCACCAGATGGTTCGAACTCTCTTAATGCGCCTTTAGCAAATTCTGAACGTGGTTTACTGAAATCAAATATTAAGTTTTTATCAGCAAATGCAATTTTGACGAATGGGTTGAAAGCCCATGCATCTCCACGAGCAGCGTGAGGAGCTTGAGAAATACCAGCGTATTCACCTTGGTGTCCTACATTCATTGCATAGTTAGGGTAATTTGGTCCTCTCATTTCAACAGGTAAACCTTCATCGTTTCTTATAGAGAATACGTTTGCAGCACCACATTGATCTTGTAAATCGTAACCATAGAATCCTAATCTAGAATGTTGTTCTTTGTGTAAGTACATGGATAAGTACCATGCGCTTAAACCAGTTTGTGCATTTCCAGTAGCGAAAGCAGTTGAACAACCAGCAGCTGCAGAAACAACGGAAGCTCTTTGAGATCCACCGAATTGAGTTTCAAGTAAAGCTGGATATTCTTCATATTGTTCTAATCCGTAGAAAGTAACTTCAGTACCAACATCTAAAACAGTATCCATGTTATTAGGTGCTTGACATAAAGCTCCAAACTTGTCTTCTACGTAGTCTTTACCATAGTAAGTAAAGTCATCTAAAACATTATCTGTGTATGCTGCAGTAGCATATTGAGTAAATCCTACACCACCAGACATGTATGAACCTAACCAAATTTGGTCGTAAAGTGCAGCAGCTAAAGCTACTACATCTAATGATACACGTACAGGATCATCAGGGTTAACTCTTGAAGATTGACAAATATCAGCCATGTAACCGAATGGAATACCACCTAATTCGTTTTCAGCTCTTGCTCTTCTAACAGGTAAGTAAGTACCCATGTGAATAACTTCTGCGTGTTTAGATGCGTATGCGAAGTCCCCAGTAGCTCCTTCACCAGCACACTGATTGTATGCAGAAATCATTGACATACCAATTTGCATAGCAGACCATCTGGAGGTAGTACCACCATCACAAACTCTTCCAACAATAGCTGGAATTCTTACAGCTTGCCATACACTTCCACCAACTTCAGCTTTTAAAGCTTCAGCTTGTTCTTCATTAAATTCTTTATTGATGTCTAAAACGAAAGCAGAATCAATTTCATCAGCTAATTCGTCATCACCAGTGAAAACTTTAACATAACTGTCTGAAACTAATAATGGATCAGTTTCAACCATGTGTTCTTGTACAACTGCTGCACCAGGCATAGCGTGGTTTACAGTTTCTAAGTACTCAGTTATAGTTTCTGGAGTAACTTCAATACCTAATCTTTTCTCTAAAACGTTATGTGCAGTGTTTAATCCTACAATAACAGTTTTTCTAATATCATCCCAAGCTTGTTGGATAGCAGCGTTATTTACAAAGTGTAAATCGTCCCCTTCAACAAAAGTATCAGTTGTTGAAAGTTGGTAAGACATTAAAGCTCTTTGACCTAAAGGTGAACCAACGTCTGGATTGTACATTGGTACTCCTCTTTTTTCAGCTATATCTAAACCTTCTTTTGCAAACTTGGTTTTGTTTTCAGATTGTTTCCAACCATTCATATTATAAAAAGTAGTTCTGGTCTCATCTGGAGCTTCTTTGAACTTCTTTTTCATTGCTTCTAAGAATCTTTTATCAGCCATACTAATTACCATCCTGCTTCTGGATTATATGCACCGAATGATCTGGTGATGTGTATTTTGTGTAATACTTCTACAGCATCTTTATCATCCTTATATGCTTCACCATCTATTCTGTATATAGTGGTTTTTTCTTTTAATGTGTTTTCATCTAATGGTTCGCCTAAAATAACAGGTTCATCCAAATCACGACCGATTTGATCTTTAACCATTTCAACAATACCAGTTTCTTTGTTGAAAACTTGTCTTCTAAGCATATCAAACATTAAACCGTCTTCGTCGAGTCTTAAAGAGTGTCCGTGAACACTTTTACCTCTAATACCAGTTCTTGCAGTATCAAAGTATTCAGTTTCTAAAAGTTCTTTAGAAATACGTTCAACATCCCTTTCTCTTGCTTCGATAACTTGTCTTCCGGATAATGTACCTGTATCTACACCTCTAAATCTATTTAAGTAAGATCTTGCTCTTAAAAATGGGTGAGCAGGTGCAAAGTACATTGAATCAACAAATTGAATATATCTGATTCTGTCTCCAGCTTTAGCACCATCAATTGGTGCGACTAATTCTCTAACAACACAGTCAGGCTCATCCATTTCATCTAATGGTGGGTGAACGCTTTTATATTCTTCACCTGGAGCTCTGTGACCTAATATTTTTACTACGTCTTCATCAGAGATTTCTCTTAACTTTTCTAACTCATAATCTGGGTCAGTAAAATTTCTTCTGTTTTGAGCAACCTGAGAAGTACCTGGATAAAATTGTGCCATAATCATGCATCTCCTAATGCTAATTTAACTTTTCTAATAATTTCATCTAATTTATCTTGAGAAGCTGTTTCTCCACGAATAACTCCATTAACAGTGTTTACAATAATACCTTGAGTTTTAACATCTTCAGGCATTACTTTAGCGGTTTTAACACCGATTTTTGCAAAATCTTCCCAGTCAACTGGATATTCGCATATAATGATACAAGGTTTATTTACATTTCTTAAAATTAGCCTTGCTTTATAAATAATATGATTCTTGACTCCACCTAAATGGATAACAAGTAACTTAAATTTGTTCATTTGTTCTATTTCTTTATCAGTAAGACCAAATAAACTACCACCTGCTGCAGGAGCATCATTTGGAACTCCAGCGCCGGAATTTAGTACTATAGTACTAGTAAATAAGTTGGCTTCACGTAAAGCAAATGTGATTTCACAAACAGGTTTAGTAATGTGTCTTCGACCAGGAGACATTGCTACAGCTAAAACATCACTTCCACATTCAGCAAAAGTGCCTCTTTGAGCAATACCTCCACCATCACCCATTCCCATTGTTTCCCTACAATCAACAACGTGAGTACAACGACCAATCATATTAATCTAAATCATCTTTTTTTATAATAGAAACGTGTTCATCAAATTTTGAATATTGATCTGTCATTCCAATTAATTCATCTGGTAAGTCCATTTCCCCATATTTTAAATTATCAGAAACAGTTCTTTGTTTACGAATGTAATTAGTTCTGCTCTGATTAATATCAAATCCGAAAGAAATGTATTTTTCACAAATTTTTTCTATTTCATCAATAGTTGATTCCATAGTTAATTCTACAAAAATTCTACCAGTTTTAACTTTCAATGTAATATTTTCCCCATTAACCTGAATTACTCTACGTTCCCTATATTTGGCAGGCAAAGTATCTTCATTGGGAAATCTAGGGCCTTGAATAACAGTTCTTCTAACATCTTCAAGAGATTCTAAATCATTTAAAATTTTTTCAGTTGTATCAGAACCAAGAACCCTATGTGGGAATATTTCAATATCCATTTTTTTACCTCAAATAAATCAGAAAAAATAATTAATTAGATGTCACCTTTAATTTCATCAGCTGCTAAAGCAACATATTTGAGAGGTTCTCTAAATTCATCAATCTGACTGTATACCTCTTTAATTAAACCAGAAGTTTTTTCTGGTGAAAAGAGTTGTGTACCTGCATCTAATGACATAGCAGCAGCAACACAAGGAATACAGAATCCTTTACTGTGTCTTGTAACAACGTGGTTACCATTGAAGAGACCTGGGCCTCCTCCTCCATAGATAGAGTGACTAAAGAATGAAAATCCAACAGCTACCCCTTCAGCTCTACCGAAATCTAAACCAGGTAAACCTGTTGCAAATTCGATATTGTCATTGTAGTATAATAATGTTGAAGGAATACCTTGAGCAGCACGAGCTGCACCAACATTTACCATTGTAGCTGCAGTAGCACCAGCAGCAGTATATGCATTCCATTTAGCTGCATCAGTGGTGTCATACATAGTAAATCCATTTAAATCCTTTTGAGGAGCAATAACTTTATCAGCTTCAGCTTTAGCTATAGTATCTTGAACAATAGATCCTACAGTTCCATCTTGGCCGTTATCTTTAACTAATTCATAAACCATGTTGTCTGCATTCATACCTTGATATGCAATACCTAATAAGTGCAATCTTTCAAATGCTCCAATTGCATCACCCATTTCAAACATAGCAGTTTGTTCGAAAATAGTTGCAAGAGCAGTAGCTTGGAAAGTATTTTTTAAAGTAGCAGCTGCAAAGTGGTTTGCACCTACATTTCTTAAAGCATAACCTGCACCTTCAAGCTTTTGAGGAATGTCTAACATAGTAGCAATGTTTGAACCCATGTAATCCACAGATTGTGGATATCTTCCTAAAATAGCTGCTTTAATATAGTTTGCATCATAAATACTTACATCAAAAGTATCAATAATAGCTTGAATTAAAGCAGTAGATGTGGATAATGGTGCAACAGAATATTCAGCTGCAGCAGTAATTCTTTTAGATGGTATTTGTACCAATAATCTTTTTCCACCAGAAATACTTTCAACTTTTGTATCATCATCTTCAGATACCTGAATCATTGATTTTAAAGCTGCAGCAAGAGTATCTGCATTACCAACAATATCAAGATCTAATTCTCTTCCTAAAATCTTAGATTTAGCCCCACCGACAGAACCAGTTTTAATAGCATTTTCAATACCTTCTAAGTTCACAGCTACAGTTCTTTTAACACCAGTGATGATGTCTTGAATTGCAGAATTTCTAAGTGGACTTAAAGCTTCGATAGGTACATTAGAAGCAGCTAATGAACCTCTGTCGTCGTATAAATCGACCTTATCATCAAATTTCGCCATTTTTTCCCTCCTAATTAAATAGAAAATTACGATATACCACTCAAGATGAATGAAGTTTTTTTATTCATTTTGAGAAAGCTACAAAGCAAGTTATTGCAATAGCCAGCCATATGGTATACAGATTTTATTTTAATAAAGATATAATATAAATATTAGTTTTAGAAACAAGTAGAAAAACTTATAAACTATGAAAATACAGGTGTTTTTTAAG
>JAJDHW010000038.1 GCA_030266405.1 Methanobrevibacter sp. OttesenSCG-928-I08 | reverse complement strand
AATGCCTGCTGCTCAAGATCATCCTCATGCATTTGAAGGAGATAAAGGTGCAATCACCGGAGGAATGGGATCTTATTCTGATAAAGGTGGGCTTTTACCATTTTTATCACAAGAAGATTATGATAAAGCTGTTAAAATAATGAAAGAAACATTAAAAGCTATTAAAGCTGAAGCTTCTCCTTATAAAGGTATTTTATATGGACAATTTATGTTATGTAGTGATGGACCTCGTTTAATTGAATATAATGCAAGGTTTGGTGATCCTGAAGCTATGAATGTACTTCCTCTCATGAAAACTCCAATGATTGATGTATGTGAAAATATAGTAAATGGAACATTATCTGATGTTGAATTTGAAAATAAAGCTTCTGTTTGTAAATATATTGTTCCTGATGGATATCCTGAAACAAAACATAGTGGAGAAATAGTTGAAGTTGATGAAGAAGCTATAAATAATTTGGGCGCTGAAATATTTTATGCTGCAGTTAATTTAGAAGATGATGGTATTCATTTGTCTGGTTCAAGAGCATTTGGAATTGTTGCAAAAGCAGATTCTATTAGTGAAGCTGAAACTATTGCAGAAAAAGCTTGTCAATATGTAAAAGGTAATGTTTATCACAGAAAGGATGTTGGAACATCTAAATTAGTTGAAAAAAGAGTAAAACACATGGAAGAAATTTTAAAATAATATTTGGTGTTATTATGGAAAACCTTGTTTCAAAAATTCCAACTTCTAGGTTAGAAGCAATAACAGATGGAATTTTTGCAGTAGCCATGACTATACTTGTTTTAAGTATAGAAGCTCCTTCTCCTGCTGAATTAGGGTCGGGAGGTGTTTATGGTTATTTAATTTCATTAATTCCTAAATTAACTATTTTCGTTATTAGTTTTATATTACTTGGAACTTTTTGGATGAATCACCATGCTTTTTTTTTAATAAACAAGGTAAATCAACTTTCTTTATGGATAAATTTATTTTGGTTAATGGGAATTTGTTTAATCCCTTTTTCTGTTTCATTGGTTGCAGGATTTGAATATTCAATATTTGCAGAGATATTCTTTGGATTAAACATGCTTTATATTGGGGTATTATATTGTTTTAATATTTATTATGCTCATAAAAAAGGATTTTTCAATAAAGAAATAGAATATAATATAAATAGGATAATGTGGTCTCCTATTTTTTTAATATTGATTTCTTTTATAGATATTGGATTTTCTATTATATATCCTTCTTTTAATAAATTATTCTACCTTCTAATTCCTTTATTAATATTAATTCCTTCAAGATTTTTCGTTAAGTTAAAATTTTTAAAATAATATGGGGAGAAACAATGAAATATTTTAAACATTTTTTATTTATTTTCCTATTTTTCATTTGTATTAATGGAATTTATGGGAATGATTTTGAAACAAATTTTGAAACAGATATAATTGAAAATAATATTACAAATGAAAATTATGCAGATGAAACTTATTTAACTGCGGATAATATTTCTATGTATTATAAGAATGGAACTCGTTATGAAGTTCAATTAACAGACTCTAATGGGAATAATTTAAGTGATAGGGAGATTATTGTAACAATATCTAAAATTAATTATACTTTAACTACTAATATTGATGGTATTGCCTCTATGGCTATTAATTTAAATCCAGGTTTTTATGAAGTATCTACATTTTTTAAAGGAGACAATAATTACTTATTTTCTAAAACTAAAAGTAATATCTCAGTATTATCTACAATTAGTGGAAATGATATTACTAAAGTTTTCAGAAATGATACTCAGTATTATGTGAACTTTTTAGATGGTAATGGTAATTTTTTAAAAAATCATAATATAACTTTTAATATTAATGGTGTTTTTTATATTAGAACTACTGATGAATTTGGAAATGCGAAGTTAAACATTAATCTTAATCCAGGAAAATATATTATAACAGCAATAAACTCTTATAATAATGAGCATCATTCTAATAATATTCTTGTTTTATCAAATCTAATAGATAATCAAAATATTATAAAATATTATAAAAACAACACACAATATTCTATTAAAGTATTAAACAATCAAAACGGCCCTTTAAAAAGTGCAAATGTCTCATTTAACATTAATGGAGTTTTTTATACTAGGCTTTCTAATATGGAAGGTATAGCTACATTAACTATAAATTTAGATCCTGGAAATTATATAATCACTGCAACATACAATCAATTATCAGTATCAAATAATATTACAGTTTTATCTGTTATATCTGCTGAAAATCTTCTTATGACTTATAAAGATGGAAGTGAATTTACTGCTACTCTAATAAATGGTCAAGGTAAACCAGCTAGTAATGAAATAATCACTTTTAACATAAATGGTGTTTTTTATAATAAAACTACAGATTTAAACGGTATGGCTAATTTAACTATTAATTTGAATTCTGGTAACTATATAATTACTTATTTTTCTCATAACATATCAAATATTGAATCTAACTTTATCAGTATAAAAAATTCCATTGGCCTTAAAGTTTATAACTGGGGAACTGGTGGAGATTTGTCTAAAAACTCTTTAATTTACAATAATGTCCCAAACTCTGATTTATTAAAAGAAATTGTAAACCAAGCTAATTATGGAACTCCTTTAATAACAATTAAAGGAGGAGAAGGTAATTCCATATTTTTAGTTTCAGGTATACATGGAAGTGAACTTTCTTCTCAAATTGCAGCTATGAATTTAATCAATTATTTAGAAAACAACCCCATATCTGGGACAATTTATATAATTCCATTTATTGCACCATCTATGAGTGCAAACAATGAAAGACTTTTCAATGGTATACCGTTAAATTCAGTTGCAAATATACCTAATACTCCTTCTTATAATGTTATTCAATTAGCTATTGAATTAGGTGTTATGGCTTTAGGTGATTTTCATTGTACAATGCCTGGGGGAGATCCTGGTAAAAATGTAGCTATGGGTACTTACAATCCACTTTATGCAAGTGCTCAAATGGCAATGGGAATTGCATCATTAACTGGACAATCCTATATTATTTATTCTACTGCAGGAAGTGAATATAAGGGTGCTGTTGAAGATGTTGCAAATTTAAAAGGTATTCCTGCTGTAACATGTGAAGTTGTAACACCTCATGGCACTATTGCTGATGGAAGTATTTCTAAATCTTATTCTCAAATGTTGGCATTTTTGAGATATAATAATTTATAGGAAATTTTCTATTATTTGTTTAATATTTTTTAGATTTTATTATCGAAAACTTTAATAAGTACTTATATTAAATTATTAAATTTCTAATTGGGGATAATATGAATAAATTACTATCAATATGTGATATTCAAGATAATGTATTAGAAATTCTTGAATTAGCTAATAAATTCAAAAAGGGCGAGATGCCTCTTAAACCACTTGAAGGTAAATCTTTAGCGATGATTTTCCAAAAATCATCTACTAGAACACGTGTTTCATTTGAAGTAGGAATGTATGAATTAGGGGGAACATCCTTATTTTTATCCCAGTCTGATTTACAAATGGGTAGGGGAGAACCTATTAATGACACTGCTAAAGTTTTAAGCCGATATGTCAATGGTATTATGATTAGAGCTAATAATCATGGAGAAGTTGAAGAATTAGCTCGTGCAGCTGAAGTTCCAGTTATAAGTGGACTTACAAATTTGGAACATCCTTGTCAGGCATTAGCTGATGCACAAACTATTAAAGAACACTTAGGTGGATTTAAAAATAAAAAATTGTGTTTTATGGGAGATGGTAATAATGTTTGTAATTCTCTACTTTTAATTTCTGCTTGTTTAGGTATGGATATGTTTGTTGCTTGTCCAGAAGGTTATGAACCTAATGAAGAAATTATTAAAAAAGCATTAGATGTTTCAAAAAATACAGGTTCTGAGATTGTTATTACTCATGATTCAAAAATAGCTGCAAATAATGCAGATGTAGTATATACTGATGTGTGGGTTAGTATGGGTGATGAGGTCGAAGAAGCTAAACGAAAGAAAGACCTTTCTAAGTATCAAGTTAACAGTGAACTTATGAAATTAGCTAATGAAAATGCAATATTTATGCACTGTCTTCCAGCTATTCGTGGGGAAGAAGTTACTTCTGATGTAATTGATGGTAATCAATCTGTGATTTTTGATGAAGCAGAAAATAGATTACATGCTCAGAAGGCTGTTTTATATTATTTCTTAAAATAAATTAACTATTTAACTTTTTAAATATTATTAAGAAATAAATTCTTTATCATAAAAAAAATAAAATAATGTTCTATTTTAATAATAGAACTTTTACATTTTATCAGGAGCAGAAACTCCTAAAAGATTTAATGCATTTTTTAAAGTAATTTTAGATTTTTCAACAAGTACAAGTCGAGTATCTTCTAATGGAGAACCAATAACTTGTTCTGATTTATAGAATTTATTAAATGCATTAGCTAAATCTTGACAGTATTGAGTTATAAGATGCACTCTTTTTTTATTAGCTGAATCTTCAATTACTTGGGTAAATTTAGTTAAGACTCTAATTAAATCTTTTTCATTTTCATTAGGTTTCCATGCATCATCAATAACTAATTTAGAAATATTTTTCTCAGATTTTTTAAGTAATTTTGAAGCTCTTGCATGAGCATATTGAATTGAAGCACAACCTCTTTCAAAACTTAAAGCATCATCCCATTTAAATGTAATATGCTTTTCTGGAGATAATTTAGCTATATAAAATCTTATAGCTCCAATACCAATTTCTTCAGATATTTTATCTACTTCATCATCAGATAAATCAAGACGTCTAGAGTTTATTTCATCTTTAGCTCTTTTCACTGCTTCATCAATTAAATCATCTACAGAAATAAATACTCCTTTTCTTGTAGACATAGATCCTTCGGGCAATGTAATAAATTCATAAAAAATAACTTCAGGAACTTTATCATGCATTATTTCTAGGCCTTTACTTAATTGCTCAATAGCTAATTTATGATCAGATCCAAGAACATCCAGTACAACATCCCCTTGTGTACCTTTCCATTTATGATAAGCTAAATCTCTTGTAGCATATAATGATGTACCATCAGATCTTCTTAAAACTAGTTCTTTTTCAATTTCAAAATCAATTAAATCAAGATAAAGCACTTCATTTTCTCTTAAAAATCCAGCATCTTGTAATTCATTAACTACTTTATCAACATCTCCATTTCTAATAAAATGCCCTTCCCATACAAATTTATCATGTTTGATATGAATTCTAGCTAATGTTTCTTTAACACCAGTTAAACAATTATTTACAACCTTTTCAAATAATTCATTTAAAGTTTCATCATTTCCAGCTTCATATGCTTTTATTTTTGCATCAACATTAGATACTAGCTCTTGATTTTCATTTACTTCTTCATTAACTTTAAAGTATAATTGTCCAACTTTATGATCTATTTTATCTGCAGCTTGATTTTGAATGTTTAAGTTTAAATCTTCAATTCCAAAAACAATCATAGCTATTTGACGACCCATATCATTTACATAATATTGGGTTTCAACGTCACGACCTGCTGTTTTTAAAAGTCTAGTTAAAGAATCTCCAATAATAGCATTTCTAATATGTCCAATATGTAATGGACCATTAGGATTAGCTGAAGTATGTTCTAGTACAATTTTTTCATTAACTTTTTTCAATTGCCCATATTTTTCATCAATTGTGTTTAAAAAAGTTTTTGAAAAATTATCATAGTTTATGAAAAAATTAACATAAGGGCCGACTGGTTTCACTTCTTTAAAAACTTCAGGCACTTCAATTTTTTCTACTAATTCTTCTGCAACTAAATTTGGAGATTTTCTTAATTTTTTCGCCATTGCAAAACAAATTGTTGATGCTAAATCTCCAAGTTCTGGATTTGGAGGGAACTCTAATTTAAGTTCTTCTTCTATTTCATAGTCAAATTCTTTAACAGCTTTTTTTATAGAATTGACTGCTTGTTGTTCAATTTCAAAATACATAATTCACCTAAAAAATAAATAATTAATATCCTTTTAACCAAATAGTTAAATATCCGATTTTAGGAATAATAAGTGGTTGGTCACCTATAGTTATAACTCTTTGCAGTATCTGTCCTTCGGTAACAAGATATGGATCGGCCTCGGCATTGTTATCACCTTTAATTGTATAATATTTAATTCCATTTATTTCTGAAATATTAATAACTCGGTGAATAACAGGTTCATCATACCATACTGCATCATAAACAACTATGTCTCCTATTTGAGTTTCACTAGGATCAAATTCCTGAATGCCTAGAAAATTAGCTTTTTCGACAACTACTATATCTCCTCTATAGAAAACAGGTTCCATACTACCAGAAACAACTACATTTAAATGTTGTGCAGCTACTAATCCAATAATAATTATTGCAATATAAATAGCTATTTCTCTTTTATCTGACAAAAAAACACCTTTTTCCTTCTAATTAATATCTGTAATTTATTATATAAAATTATAACTTTTTTTAAAAATATTAAAAAACAGCTTTTAAAGACTTTTCAATAGCTTCTAAACTTAAATCTAAATCTTCTTTTGAATGTTTACTAGATATAAAATTACATTCAAATTGACTTGGAGGTATAAATACTCCATTTTTAAGTAATTCTTTAAAATACTCAAAAAATCTTCCTGAATCTGAATTTTTAGCATCTTCATAGTTTAAAACGTCTTTTGGATTGAAATATATCTGAAACATTGATCCAAGACCAACAGGCATTATATCTAAATTCAAATCTTCTACAATATCTTTAATATTTTTTCTTAAATACTGTCCTTTTTCATTTAAATTATTATAAAAATTTTCATTTAACTGATTAAGTGTTGCAATTCCAGCATTTACAGATATAGGATTTCCATTAAAAGTACCTGCCTGATAAACTGGTCCATTTGGAGCTATCATTTCCATTATTTCTTTTTTACCTGCAAATGCTCCCATCGGATATCCTCCACCAATAATTTTTCCAAGTGTAACAATATCTGGAGTAACATCATAATATTCTTGTGCTCCTCCTTTTGCAAGTCTAAAACCTGTTATAACTTCATCAAAAATAAGAACTATATTATTTTCTTCGGTTATTTTTCTTAAAAACTCTAAATAACCTTTTTTAGGTTCGATACATCCGATATTTCCCATAACTACTTCCATAATTATACAAGCTATATCTTCTCCTTCTTTTAGAATTAAATTAGAAATAGCTTCTTCATCATTAAAAGGAACAGATAATGTATTTTTAGTAGTATCTTCTGGAATTCCTAAGGAATCTGGTAAAGTTGCAGCTCCAGATCCACTTTTTACAAGACAATAATCATGTGCTCCATGATATGCTCCTTCAAATTTTATTATTTTATTTTTTCCAGTATATCCTCTAGCTAACCTAATAGCACTCATAGTAGCTTCAGTTCCACTATTTACAAATCTCACCATTTCGGCACATGGAATTCTATTTACAACTTCTTTTGCAAGAGTAATTTCATTTTCACTAGGGGCTCCATAAGTAGTTCCTTTTTTAATTGCATCAAAAACACTTTTAGAAACTTTTTCATCACTATGACCAAGTATCATAGGTCCATAAGCTATGCAATGATCAATATAAGAATTTCCATCAACATCGTATATTCTAGAACCTTTTGCTTCTTTAACAAAAAAAGGATAAGGTTTGTATGATCTAACAGGAGAACTAACTCCTCCAGGCATGTAATTTTTTGATTCATTAAATAATTCTTCTGAATTCATTATATCTCCTTGTGAGTTTGGATAAGTGAATTAATACAAGCAACAGCCACAGGAGTTCCTCCTTTAGGCCCATTGGTAATTATGTTTGGTATTTTAGTTTTATGAAGTTCTTCTTTTGAATCTGCTGCTCCCACAAATCCAACAGGAACTCCTATTATCGATTTAATTTTAATTTCTTTTTTATCAATTAAATCCATAGCAGCATATAATGCAGTAGGAGCATTACCCACAACCAATATTCCATTAAAATCATTTTGTGATGCATATATGAGAGATGCTGCAGCTCTAGTAATTTTATTATCCTTAGATATTTTAACTACATCTTTATTTTTGATATAACATTCAACTTCACCTTCATATTGAGTGATTCCAGATTTAACCATATTTATATCAGTTAATATTGGATCATTATTTTTTAAAGATTTTAAACTAATATCTACAAAATCAGAACTCATTGAAACAAGCTTTGCATATTCGGGATCTGCAGTTGAATGCACAATCCTCTCAACAATATCCTTTTCAGCAGGATTTAACTCTTTAATATCATCTTTGATTAGTTCTCTTATGATTTCACGACTTTTAATAGCAATATCATATCCTTGTTTAGTTGAAGCACCCATAAACATAAAATCATTTTTATATTTGATTAATATTCTATTAATAGTTTATATAAAAAATTTAAAAAAAGTAATATTTAAAAATTAAAAATAAAAAAATAAATTTTTATTGTAAAATAATTTACAATAATTAAACTAGTACAGATTCACCAATTTTAGTTAAATATATATAACGAGGCCATTTATCTATCCCTGAAACACCACACCAATCTGCATCACAATTCCAACAAGTGAATTCTCCTTCTGGTACATTTTTTGGATTGTCTAATAAAGTGCCATGATAATGACATGCAGCACAATAATTCAACCAAGTAGTTTTATAGTATTTATATTCATATTTTCCACTATCTACACCACTAGGTTTCATAATTACAGTTATAGTATGTTTATCTAATAAATCAACAGTAAGTGTATATGTTGGTAAAGCATTATTTGTATTAACAAAATTTAAGATTTTTGAGAAAATATAAACTAATGTATTGTATTGAATTTTTCCAATACTACTACCTATGTAAACTGGTGCTTCATTATGAGTATTTATATATTGGACTACATCAGATGCAACATTTTTATAATCAGCTGAATATAATAAAGCCATTATTTCATCCCCTGTTGATTCAACAGGATTATTTACTGTAATAATAGTAAATGTTGTAACTGTTTTGTAATTAGATATAGCAGAAGCCATCAAATATAAAAATTGAGATACAGTAATATCATAGTTACCTACTGAAATAATTTCTGGAAAAGTACCATGAGTTTCAATATGATCTTTTAAATTAGCAGAAGCTTGAGTAATATCAGATAATGAAACGGTTTTTTCATCATTCTCATTTCCATTTGTTGGATTAGGTAAAACAGTGACTATAAAACTTCTCATTAATTGACTTACAGGATGTATAGCTGTTAAAATATATGTATTTGGTACAAGATTAATGTTTAGTTCTGCAATTCCTTCATCATTAGTAATTTTTGGATAAAATACTCCATTTATATTAAATTTCACTTCTGTATTTTTTAAAGGATTTCCTTCACTATCTAAGAAAGTTGCAGTGTATTGATTTTCATCTAAATAATGTTTTGTTAAGTCTTCACTTGTTATAGTAGAAATCACATTAACAATATTTGTAAAGTTCACACCGGTTTCAGGATGAGCGGCTGTTATGATGTATTCATCTGGATTAAGTCTAATGTTTAATTCTGCAATTCCGTAGTCATTTGTGAATTTTTTATAGAATATTCCATTTATATTAAAGTATATTGTTCCATTTTTTAATGGATTTCCTTGTCCATCTAAGAATGTTGCATAGTATTTAGTATCACTGCCAAAATATTTGTTAATATCATTTCCACTAATAGTATTTTTAACAAAAATGGTATTATTAATAATAAATCCATTATATTTTTCATTACCTGCAAATGAAGTAGTAATTGTATATTTACCAGGCATTAAATTAATACCTAAACTAACATAACCTTTAGAATCGGTATTTTTTGGATAATTAACGCCATTTACAAAAAAGTTAATTTCTTGATCTGATAAAGCATTACCCTTTTCATCTTTTAATATAATTTCAAAACGTGTTCCGTTTTTACAATACAATTCTATATCAGAAGAATCAATGATTGTATCGATTTTTAAATCATTATTTGTATTAGTATTATCTAAATAATAATCATGAGGCATTGAATTTGTATCAATAATATTATTTAAATTTTCTACTTCTATTATACCCTCACTTTGATCAATATCATTTGCAGAAACAACGTTTATGCACGAAAAAGCTATTAAAAGC
>JAJDHW010000037.1 GCA_030266405.1 Methanobrevibacter sp. OttesenSCG-928-I08 | reverse complement strand
AGATATTTCATCAAAAGAATTATATGAATTTAAAAAAACTTTAAAGGAGTTAAAGGAAAAAAGAGGAAGGGGAACTGAGCTTGTTTCAGTATATATTCCTCATGATAAACAAATTAGTGATGTTGCTAAACATATGAGGGACGAATTAGGGCAAAGTGCTAATATTAAGAGTAAACAAACTAAAAAAAATGTTCAATCAGCTATTGAAGTTATTTTACAAAGAATTAGATTGTTTAAAAAGCCTCCAGAAAATGGTTTAGTTTTATTTGTGGGTATGATTCCTAAAGGAGGTCCAGGAACAGAAAAAATGGAAACTTATGTTATTGAGCCACCTGAGCCTATTCAAACTTATTGGTATCAATGTAACAATGAGTTCTTTTTAGAACCTCTTGAATATATTATTGAAGTTAAAGAAACTTATGGTTTAGCTGTTATTGATAGAAAAGAAGCTACAATAGCTACTTTAAGAGGAAAACATGTTGATATTTTAAATCATTTAACAAGTGGTGTTCCAGGTAAACATAAAGCAGGCGGACAGTCTCAAAGAAGGTTTGATCGTGTAATTGATTTAGCTGCTCATGAATTTAAGAAAAGAATTGGAGAACATATGAATGATGCTTTCATGGATATGGAAAACTTAGAAGGTATTGTAATTGGTGGGCCAGGACATACTAAAGAAGAATTTGTTAATGGTGATTATCTTAATTATGAACTTAAAAATAAAATAATAACTACTGTTGATACTTCTTATACTGGAGAATTTGGTATTCGTGAGGTAATTGATAAATCATCAGATGTTTTAGATGAATTAGATGTTATTAAAGAAAAACAAATTGTTCAAAAATTCTTAAAAGAACTTATTAATGAAAAAGGATTAGCTTCTTATGGTGAAGGAGAAGTTCGTAAAAATCTTTTAATGGGTGCAGTTGATACTCTTTTATTATCTGAGGATTTATTATCTACAAGAAATACAATTAGGTGTATTAATTGTGGGGCTGAAAAGGAAATTACTCTTAAAAATGATGAAAAATATGAAGATAAAATCTGTGATAAGTGTAATGAAAAAATGAAAATTACAGATTCTAAAACATTAATAGAAGATTTTGTTGAACAAGCAGAAGAAATAGGATCTGATGTGGAGTTTATTTCCACAGAAACAGAAGAAGGTATGCAACTTTTAAAAGCTTTTGGTGGTGTTGCAGCTATTTTAAGGTATAATATAAATTAAAATTAATTTTTTAAGTGAGCTTCATTTCCAGAAGACTCATTATCCTTTGATTCGTTATTATACATTCCTTTAATTTTATAAGAATTAGGATGTTTGTCATGGTAACTATAAGGATTATTTTCTCTTTTCATTTTTTTTCTACTTTTTATAGATGGTGCACCAGACTCTGATCTAATTAAACTTAATATTTCTAAAAAGACTTCTTTTTCAATATCGTATTTATTACAATATTTTCTAAATAAACTATATTTATTTTCTTTTTTACAAAGATAATCTTTTTTAATTTCGTGATATTGGTTTGGTAAAATTGTAATTTCTTCTATATCTTGAAAAGCTATATCTTTTTTATACATTTATTTAACCTTTTTATTTTTATTAGTAGTCAATTAAGTTTATAAAAATTTCAATGACATTTTTTTCAATTGAAATCCGTTTTGTAATCTTGTACTATACTTTGTAAATTAACATATATAAAGGAATATACTTTTTTTAAAACACTAAACATTGTTTAATTTTTTGCTGTTTTTTCTCACTGAAAATAAATTTTAAGAAAAAAATTAAATTAAGATATACAAGTATATTCAATTGATATTTTTAAAAATAATATTTTTAGATAATTTCTTTATAAAATTTTAAAAAACTTAGTATATTTTATATTAGTTATGACAGTATTTCTTAAGTTTTTTTTAAAAAAAGTTAAGATAAGCTATTTCTTTTTAAAATTATTTTAAATAGCTAAAATTTATATGAAAAAAATAAAAAGTTAAAAGTTTAACCTAAACGGCTTACTTTTATTAAAGATTCTACAGGAACTCCATCAATTTCAGATAATCCTGCTTTATCAATTAAAACAGCTACAACAACTGGTTCTCCGCCATTATCTTTAACTGCAGTAACAACTTCTTTTACAGTTTTACCACTAGTTATAACATCATCAACAATAGCTACTTTTTTACCATTTACTGTTGCAAAATTAGCACTAATAGCTCCTTCTTTACTACTATCTTCATCTTTTCTATGTTTGTTTGGATGAAAAACAGCTAAAGAAGTTCCATTATTAGAAGTTTCATCTAAATAATCTGCCATCATTGTTGCAAAAGGTATACCGCTAATAGCTACGCCTACAACAACATCGACTTCTCCATGGGATAATGTTGCATCACTTAATGCTCCAGAAACATATCTAAGGCGAGTTGAATTACCACCTAAAGTTTCCCAATTAATTGCAAAGTCTAATGGTGCATCTGTCTTTTCTTCAGTAGTTTTTTGAATAGTTAACCATCTTGCAGTATCTATAGATACATTAAGCTCATCAGCTATTTCTCCAGTAGTAAAACCATGATTTCTCAATTCTTGGGCTTTTTTAATAAGTTTCTCTTTCATTGTTTTACCTCAGTTTATATATTATCAAATTGAATAGGTTTTTTTTGTCTTGATGAATCTTGAGCAGCTATAACCATTTTAAGAGCATTAAGGCCGTCTTCTCCAGTTATAATTGGTTCTTCATTATTAGCAATAGACTCTAAAAAAGAACTTAATTCTTCTTTTAATGGTTCTTCATGTTTCATTTCAATATCTTGTGCAAATTTCCCATAAACATCAATACTTTGCTCAATATAATCTACAGAAATTATTCCATCAGTTCCTGTAATTTCAATTTGTCTTCTTTTATAAGGTGTAAGCCAATTTACTTCAAGTATTCCAGTAATACCATATTCAAAATTAACCATAATCTCAGCATGATCTTCATATTCGCATTTATCTAAAATACTTCCCATTGTTGCATAAACTTGTTTAACATCTTCATCAAAAAGATAATACATTACATCTAAGTCATGAATAGCAAGATCAATAGCTACGCCAACGTCTTTAATTCTTGGAGGAAATGGTCCTACTCTTTTTGCAGATGCAGATACAACATCACCAATAACATCGTTTTCTATAAGCTCTTTTGCTTTTTGAACAGCTGGATTGAATCTTTCAACATGCCCAGTTCCAAGAATAACTCCTTTTTCTTTAGCTGCAGCAATCATTTCTTCAGCTTCTTCTACTGTAAAAGCTATTGGTTTTTCAACTAAAACATGTTTTCCATGTTTAATAGCTTCCATTACTACATTATGATGGTGGGTTGTTGGAACACAAACACTTACAACTTCAATTTCAGGATCTTTTAGTAAATCTTCATATTCATTATAACCTTTGGCATCATATTTTTTACAAACTTTATTTAAGGTACGCTCACTAACATCAGAAACAGCTATTAAATTAGCATTTTCTAATCTATAATAAACACGAGCATGGTTATAACCCATTGCTCCTACTCCTATAACACCAACATTTATACTTCTCACATTAATCTCTCCATCATTAATAATATCTATTTATACATAATCTTCAAAAATTCTACCAATCTTTTCACCAATTAATTCACTATTTTTTATAGAATCTTCAATAGTTTTTTGATGTAAGATTTCTCCTTTTTGATTTAATAATATTGAATAAAGTTTTAATTTATTATTTTCTATTTGTGCAATGGAACCTATTGGCCATTGACAACCAACATCTAATGCTTTTAAAACGCTTTTTTCCGCTAAAACACATTGTTGACTTTTATAATCATTTAATTTAAAAATTTCTTCTTTTTTATCAGAATCTTTTCTTGTAATAATAGCTAATGCTCCTTGACCTGCAGCAGGGGTAATATAATCTAATGGGAAAATACTTTTAATATTTTCAGTTAAATTTAATCTTAAAAGTCCTGCATGAGCCATAATTGTAGCATCTAATTCTCCACTTATAACTTTATTAATTCTAGTTTCAATATTTCCTCTGATTGGTTTAAGTTCAAATTCTTTATTGTGATAATTACAAAAAGCTTCTCGTCTTAAACTACTAGTTCCGAGTGTAGATCCTGGAGATAATTCTTCCCAAGATTTATTTGAAATAAGAACTTCATTAGGAGATTCTCTTTTTGGAACTGCTGCTATTTCAAGATCTTCGTCTAAATCTGTTGGAACATCTTTTAAGCTATGAACTGCAAAATCAACTTCTTCTTCAAGAACAACTTTATCTAATTCTTTGGTAAAGAGTCCTTTAGAATCCATATTATATAATTGAGAAGTGGTAATTTTATCTCCTTTAGTTTTGATGATTTTTTTCTCAATTTTAGTTCCGGTTATATCACTTAAACATTTTGATATAAAGTTAGTTTGAACAAGGGCTAATTGACTTCCTCTAGTTCCTACAATCAATTCATCAGCTCCGATTTTTTTAGAATTTTTATTTTAAATTTTTTAGATACAATTTTTTATTTAAATTATTATCTAATAAGATAATTATATCTTTAATGATTAATAAGCATTTTTCTTACTTTTAAGATTATTTATCTTTTAGATATTTCTCCATAGTTAGATCTATAAATAAATAATATATTTTTATTATTTTCTAAAGCTAGGTCTATTGCATCATTATAATTTTCAATAAATCTTAATTTGCGTTTAGTTTTATTTAATATGTTCTTACCTAATTCCTCAGTTAAAATTATATTTTTATTTTCAGATATTTCATCTAAATAGTTACTTAATTTTTTTTCATCAATTTCTTCACAGGTAATACCGTATTGTCCACCAATAATAATACAATAATCTTTTAAATCATTTATCATTTCAATTGAATTTTTTATAGCCTTTGTATTGATTCCTGGATTTACTTCTTCAATAATATTTAGATTATCTATTTTTTTTATTGAAGTTCTGCCATTAATTCCATGATAATTATTTAATCCTTGTTCAATTAAATCTATATCAATATCTAAAGTTAAACAAGCACTTATTACTCCTAAAACATTTTGTACATGATGTTTACCTGGTGCAAATGTATTAATTTCAATATTTCCTGAAATTTCTTTATTACTTATTGTTTTTAATGAAGTGTACTTTACTTCTATTTTTGTTTCATTTAAACTATAATCAACATTTTTTAAAACTAAATTAGAATCAGAATTATCTTTATTTAAACTATATGTATTTATTTTATCTTTAAATTTAATTTTTTCTTCTTTATAATATTTAGATAATGTTTCCTCTTCTATAACAACTTTTTTACAATTAAATATTTGTTTTTTCGCAATACTTGCAGTTTTTTTATTATTAGCTATTGGATAATTTTCAGCTATGTTTGTTAAAAGTCCTATATCTCCAATTCCACAAGAACCTAATGAATTTTCAAAGATAGCTACATCATAATTCACATTTTTATAATCTGGTTTAACTCCACAAGTAGGATTACTTATTCTATTTGCAAGTTTTACAGTTTCTATAATGCTTGCTGGAGTAATGCTTATATTTTTTTTCAAAATAAATTTCCTATTATTTTTAAATAACATAGCTCCTAAACTACTCAAAATTAGAGGATTATAACTTGTTAATATTTCTTTTAACATAAAAACAGAGTTAGTTTTACCTTTTACTCCTGTAATCTCTATTTTTGGAATATTTGCTGTTTTTTCTATCCAATAGTCTAAAATAATTTTTACAGCATCATGATGGGTTAAAAATTTGTAATTGTTATTTTTTTTATTTATTTTATTTTCAATATCAATATATGTTAAAGGTAGATGTACAGGACTTATAATTAAAGTATCATTATCAATATCTTCTAAATTAGAAAGTATTTCTACATTATATCTTAAAAGTAGGTCTTTATTTTCTTTTTTTAAGGTATTATAAATATCATAAGCATAAACTTTGTCTAATTGCTTAGTCATTTCACAAGCTATTTTTACTCCGCCATGAGTTAAATCCATAACTAAACACTGCTTAAAATTATTCACTAATTATTCCACCTTTTATAAGCAATTATTCTCATTATTTAACCCACCTTCAGTTAATTTGTCTTTAACTTTTTTATAAAAATATTTAGTGCTTGTTCTAATAAACTGAACTTTATTTTCAGATTTTTTAAATCTAATTTCATCCATATATTTAACTTTTTCATTAATTTGCCCATCAGCAACAAATATTGCTTTTTTACCTTTTTTAAGAAGTTTTACTTTAATTTCACTATTATCTGAAACAATAAAAGGCCTAACTCCTAATTTAAATGGGCATATTGGTATTATAATAAATCCTCCAACTTTAGGATCTAAAATAGGCCCTCCTGCAGACATAGAATAAGCTGTAGATCCACTTGGAGTTGAAATTATAAGTCCATCAGCTCTAAACTCTTCAATTACTTCATTATCTACTTGGACTTGGAAATGAAGCATTTTAGCTGTTTGATCAGTCATAATTACTACTTCATTTAATGCAGAAAATCGCTGACTTTCATGTGAAATTCTAAGCTGTGTCCTTTTTTCAATATAATATTTTCCTTTTAATATATTTTTTAAAGCTTGAAAAGTATCTTTAACTTCGATTTCAGTTAAAAATCCTACAGTACCCATATTTATTCCAAAAATTGGAATTTCTTCTGTCATTTGGCTTTGGCTTCGAAGTAAAGTTCCATCTCCTCCTAAAATAATCACCATATCACATGTAAAATCACTTAATTTTTCACAATAAGATGTAAATTCAATATTAAACTTTAAATCTTTCAAATATTCTCGAAGTTCTGGGTTTTTATCTGAAGTTTCTTTTATTATTTCATCTCGCCCAGGATTTTTTTTTAATTCTTCTAATTTATAAGCTAATGTTTCTTCAATTATAATATTTATTCCACTATTAAGCAAAAATTCTATTACCTTTAAAGAAAAGAGTATGGACTTATAATCGTCTACTCTACTTACAATTCCAACATCTCCAATAACTTCAGCTTCATTATCATTAAGTATGTCGATTATTTCTTCATGAAGTTCTTCATTTCCTGATGCAACAACAATTGCTCTTTCATGAATACTAAGTTTATTATCTAATTTTTCCCCGTAATTATTTGTAATTACTGCTCCGGATTCTTCAACAATTAATTTTGAAGCAGCAATATCAATAATTCTACTTCCTCTTAAATCTAGAAATGCATCATATTTGCCACTACCTACATATGAAAGTTCTAATACAACAGAACCTAAAACTCTCATCCTCCGAGCAGTATCAATTAATTTTGAAGCAGTTGTGGTACTGTTTTTTGTAAATCCTCCTAAAGAAATGTTACTTATTCTTGTTTCTTTTGATGGAGTTTGGGTTTTTCCATTTAACCAAGCACCTTTCCCTTTCTCTGCATGGAAAAAGTTCCCATTTGAAAAATTCTTAATAAAACCAAGTTCCACATCTTCTAATGTGGGATATTTGTCTTTTTTAATTTCTGCAACAGCTACTGAAATACCATAAGCTGGAATCTCTTTTATTGCATTACTTGTTCCATCTAATGGATCTATAAGAAATAATAGCTTTCCAGGATTAGGTGTATCTTTTTCTACTTCTTCATAAAGTTGAACTTCTTCAATAACACCATTGTGTATTTTTAACTCACCAATTTCTTCGCTTATTAAATAAAAAGCATCATCATAGCTATTTAAAACATCAATTACAATATCTTCAGCTACTATATCAATATAAGATGTTGGTGTTCCATCTGCTCCAATTTTCATAAATCTTCCAGATTCTTTTTTTCCAACATGTTTTTTTATTTCTTTTTCAACTTTATCAATGATTTCATGAGCAATTTTTGTTGCAAGATCTTTATTTTCTTTTTTCATATGAATCACTTACTCTTCTAAATAAACAACAGATGCTACAACAGAACCTATATTTTCAACAATATGTGTTTCTTCTTTAGCTATTAATTCTTTAATAGGTTCTTCTCTTTTATTCATCATATATTTTACCATTTCTATAGCTTCATTTACAACATCTTCACTTTTACAGTTGACTTTTGAATTTTCAACTACACATCCTAGGTTTTCACCAATTGCAACAGCTATTGATGAGGTGATTTTTTCTCCTTTTTTATCAGAAGTTAATGTTGATAGAACACAATTCACCATAGAACCTTTTTCTAATTCAGGTAATTCCACGACTTGTGTTTCTTTTTTTAACATACTTGAAACTGTAATTAAATTAACATCACCAATTCCAGCTTTTAATAGAGCATTATCAAATGCATTAAGTTTACTTGGGCCTTCATCTTTCCCTGATACAATAGCTATTTTCATTTTATCACACTAAGTTTTATTATATATATTATATTTTATATTGTTTTTTAAAAAATCAGAGAATTGATTAAAAAGAAAAAGTTTTTAAAAATAAGTTTTTTTTAAATGTATTAATTATAAAATTAGTTAAATCAAGTTAAAAAATTAAAAAGAAAAAAGTGAAATTTAATTTTAGGCATTAACATAGGCATCATAAGCTGCGTAAATAGCAAATATAAGGGATAATATTCCAATAAATCCCATCAATGTAGATGCATAACCTAGTATTATTGCAATAATTATGAAAATTATACCTTTTTTAGCGTCTTGTCCTTCATATAATTGACCTACGCCAGGAATAATTAAAGATAAAATTGCTGCTAGTATAGCATTAGCCATAGTTCCACCTCCATATTTATTTTTTTCATTTATTATTAATAAATATTCCTATTTAGTTCTAAATATTTGTATGATTTTCAAATAATCTTTTTTCATGTTTAAATGTAGAAAATAATTTTCATTTTAATAATATATGAAAAATTTATGACTTTTCGAAAAGATTTATATAAAAGACAAAGAAATATATTATTAATCTAATTATTATTATAGATTTTTTTTTAAAGAATTCGTTCTTTAATCTTATTTTATTTGGAGGAAATTTAATGTCAACAAAAGTTGCAGAAATAAAAACTTTAAAAGTAGGAAAATATATTGTATTAGGCGGAGAAGCTTCTAAAATCACAAGTTTAACAACTTCATCACCAGGTAAGCATGGAGCAGCAAAAGCAAGACTTGAAGCTGTAGGTATTTTTGATAATCAAAAAAGAAGTATTGTTAAACCAGTAGATACTAAAGTTGATATTCCAATTATTGATAAAAATGTTGGACAAGTTTTATCTATTCAAGGAGACAATGTTCAATTAATGGATATGGAAAGTTATGAAACATTAGACCTTCCAATACCTGAAGATTTAAAAAATGATCTTACTGAAGGTGTTGAAGTAGATTATATTCAAGCTTTAGGCAATATGAAAATTATGAGAATAAAATAATTATTTTTAATTATTTTAGATTCTATGCTTTTTAATACATATGAACCATGGAAATTTGCATTTTCAAGTGAAAGTTCAAATTTAGAGGAAGCTATTCCTAATTCTTGGGGAATTATTGGAGTTCCTTTTGATAGCACTTCCTCATACCATACTGGTTCAAGATTCGGCCCAATTGTTATAAGAGAAGCATCTTTTGGGTTTGAAAAATTTAATACTATTTTTAATAAAGAATTAGATACTATTTTTCATGATTTTGGGGATGTAAATACTATTCCTGGAAATTGTACTAAAACTTCTAAGATAATTGAAGAAACTGTTTTAGAATTACTTCAATATAATATTAAACCATTAATGATTGGTGGAGAACATAGTATTAGCTATGGTTCAGTTAAAAGTATTTTAGATAAAACAGATAATTTAACTGTTGTTCACTTAGATGCTCATAGGGATTTAGCTGATGAATTTATATCTGAGGAATGTTCTCATGCTACAGTTCTTAGAAGAATTTATGAATTAGGTCTTAAAGAGCTAATTCAAATTGGAATAAGGTCTTCTTCAAAAGAAGAGGAAGATTTTGTTAAAAATAAAAAAGATATTACTACTTTTAAATCAAATGTAGCTATTGATGATATTTTAAAGAAATTAGACGAAATTGATTCTGATATATATCTTACAATTGATATGGATGTTTTTGACCCTTCTTTTGTACCTGATGTTTCAAATCCAACACCATGTGGTATGAATCCTTCTGATATTGAGAAAATATTAAAGGTTTTATCTTGTAAAAATATTGTTGGAA
>JAJDHW010000036.1 GCA_030266405.1 Methanobrevibacter sp. OttesenSCG-928-I08 | reverse complement strand
ATCCAACATTATTATTAACCCAATTACAAATATGGTTATTTTTAGTTAAAACTAATGGAATACCACAGGCCATAGCTTCTAAACCACTTGTTGTAAAAGATTCATAGCGAGAAGGCATAATGAAAATATCTGAAGAGATTAAAGCTTCTTTTTTTTCTTTATCAAATAAAGGACCTGTAAAGATAACTTTATCTTCTAGTGAAAAATCATTAACTAAAGTTTTTACCTCATCTAAAAATCCATAATCTGAACCAACAATAGCTAATTTAATATTCTCCTCTTTTAATAAATTCATAGTTTTTATAAGCAAATCTAAACCTTTAATTTTATGAATTCTTCCAATAAATACAAGTAATATTTCATCTTCTTTAATATTATATTTTAATCTAAAACTTTTTTTATCAGGTAATTTACTATAATCATCTAAATTAATTCCAAGAGGAACAATCTCTATATTTTCCTCTTTAACACCCATTTCAAGATATTGGTCTTTTTCAATATCTGTTAATGCAAATACTTTACTTGCATTATGTAAAATATTAAATCCCCATAATTTATCAAAGATATTTTTAAGTGATTCTTTTTGAAAAAAAGGTAAAACAGAACCATGAGCTTGAATTACATATGGAATATTATTATTTAAAGCATATTTTACAGTAATTATAGCTAGAGAATGTCTATGTTCATGAATATGAATTATATCAAAATTATTTATTTCATTTTTTAAAAAAATAGGTAATTTAATTGGAGTATCAATAGTAAAAGTGTTTTTAAATTTATTTGAAATATTTTTAAAGTAATATACTTTTATACCATCAAGATCTACATTGTAATTATTTTCAAAATTTAATCTTTCAGTGCAATTATCAGTAGTATAAACTGTAACATCATGACCTTTTTTAACTTGTTCTTTAGCTATTTCATAAGAAGCATTAACAACTCCTCCTCCTTGAAAACAAGGTGCAAAACTTGGAACAACATGTAATATTTTCATTTTAAAAACCTAATATTAATTTATTTTTTCATATAAATACAATCTAAACCATTAATAATTTATTTTTTCATATAAATACAGATTACCAATATTTTTAATTTCAGTATAATTAGTTAAATTATTCTGTTTAATATTTGATATATAATAAGTTGAATTACTTTTATCAATCTGTGAAGCATTATTTGAATAAATAGCCCCTACATCTTTTTGGAAATACCATAAAAAAGGCCTCATATTATAAACACTTATAAATTTATCTTTATAATCAGGATCATAATCCATTAAAAACTTAGCCATTTCCTCAGGTTCTCTAAATTGATTAGTCTCTCCAATAGTAAATGTAAATGCAAAAGAACTTACTATGAAAAATAAAATAATCACATAATAACTATTTTTAAATAATTTCTCTTTTTTAGGAAATTTATCTTGAATTAATGAAATAGAACTTATTATAAAGTATGTAAGTGCTGGTAAAGCTGTAATAATATATCTATCTACTTTTATATCCATATATGAGAAAAATATCAAATAAACTAAAATCCAAGAAATAAAAGTTATATTTAATCCAGTTTTATCAATACCATATTTCTTTAAGAAGAAATCAGATATAAGTAAGATTAAAAATGTTAAAATAATTGTAATAAATGAACTAAATTGAGTAAAAGTAAATATTGTAATTAAAGACAATGCAATTATTGTAATTAAAGCTTTTTTATGATTTTTTAATATATTATATGATTTAGATAAAAATAAAATAACTCCAGATAAAAGAACTAGAATAAATCCATAAGCAATAAGTGTTGGATTAGCTAAAAAAGGCTTTTTATCAAGGAATAATGTTTTTGAACTAGATAAAAAATTAGGGAAATTTTCAAGATAGAAAAATGGATTAGTATTATAAGCATTATCTATAGATGAACCTTTAGATCCAGCTATTGCATCTGTAGCTTGACTTAAAAATGTTAAATTATTTCCCATAATTGTAACTTTACGTAAAATAAAAAATGCAATAGCTATACCTAACAATATCCCAATTACAATAAAAAGAAATTCATAAGAGAAAATATAATTTTTTAGTTTTAAAAATCTGTTTTTATTAAATAAATTATTTATAAAGTCTTTTTTTGATAAATAATATAAAATAGCTACAGGTACAATTAAAATAACTGTTGGTCGTATAAAGAAAGCTATTATAAATGTTATGAAAGTTAAAATAAAATATTTTGAGTTTTTATTTAAAGCTAAAATTAAAAAATACATCATCCAACAAGTTAGGCCAACTGCAGGAATATCAATTGATCCATTTGCAAGCCATAATAAGTTTAGTGAGAATGTTATAAAAATAATAGAACCTAATAAACTTAAAATATTATTAAAACGTGTTTTAAGTAGTAAAAAGAATCCTAAATTTCCAATAACTGCAAAAACCCCAGTTACAATCAAAATAGCTATTTCACTTTTTAAACCTAAATCAAATAAAACAGCAGTTAAATAAGAAATCACTGGAGACAGAGATATTGTTGATGTGGCCCTTAAATTTTCTCCTGTAAAATAAAGAGCATTTAAAAGATATATGTACACATCAGAGCAGAATATTCCTAAATTTACATTAAAATTAATATAGTAAGCTACAATAGCTATACTAAAAATAATTAATATAGCAATGTAAGGTAAATCTTCTTTTTTTAAATTTAAATTCATTAAAGAACTTTTTAAATTTTAAAGTTATTAAATGTATTTTCTTTTATAATATAATTTTAAAAATTTAAGTTAAAAATAATCCTTTAAATTTTTATTCTAAATAAGTTACTATTTTAAAATAGCTATTTTTGATTAAATTGAAAAATAAATAAGATAAGGGATAATTAAAATAATAAAAGAGAATAAATTTAATTCTCTTTATAATTAATTATTACTTCCCCATAAGGATTATTTGTACTTTTTTGTTCAACTAATTGATTTTCTTTATATATTTGAATTGTTAATGCTTCAGTACCTCCATTAGATTTTTTTGCCCCAACATCGACATAAGTTGTTTTTCCTAAATTATATTCTTGATAACCAGATGTTGAAACATCACTACTACTACTTGCACTTCCCCATCCTGCAGTATATGGTCCATTATAGCTAATTACTAATTTATAATTACTTAAATCAAAAATATTAATAATATTACTTATAGAATAACCATTACATGAGCTTGTTATAATATATTGACCTGGATTTAAGTTTATTTCCAATTTAGCTATTCCTTCTGAATCAGTAGCTTTTTCATATAAAATACCATTAATATTCATTGTTACATTTTGATTTTTAAAAATATTTCCTTGACCATCAACTACTTTAACTTCATAATCTCCTGTTTCACCAAATTTTTTATTTAAATCATTACTTTTTAATGTTGGTAAAACTGTGATTTTATTACTCCATGTTTGACCATTATCTGGATGATAAACAGTAATAATATAAGTTTCAGGATTTAAATTAATAGTTAATTTAACAGCCCCCTTTAAATCAGTGTTACTATAATAAAATACTCCATTAATATTCATAGTAATTTTACGATTAATTAAAAGGTCACCTTTATCATTTTTCAATGTAGCATAATATTGAGTATCATTTCTAAAATATTTAGTAATATCATTTCCTTCAATTGTTGAGACTACTTTAATGTTATTACTCCAAGTTTGTCCATTTGGATGGTGAACAGTGATAATATACATTCCAGGATTTAAATTAATACTTAATTTAGCAATCCCCTCAGAATTAGTATTGCTATTATAAAATACACCATTAATGTTCATTTTAACTCCAGTATTATTTAATGGATTACCATTACTATCTAATATAGTAACATAATAATGAGTATCATTTTTAAAATGTTTATTAATGTCATTTCCAATTATTGTTGATTTAACTTCTAAAGAATTTGATATTTCAACAGCACCAAATTCAGAATTACCTTGGAATTTAACTATATTTCTATAAAATCCTGGATTCAAATTAATATTTATAGCTATTTGGCCATTATCATCAGTAATTCTAGTTGATGTAACTCCATTAATAGTAACAATTAAATTTTGATTAGGCATCACCTTACCAGTAGGATCTTTTAATGTTACAATGTATTTAGAGCCATCTTTATAGTACATTATAATATTTTCACCAATGAGACTTATATTTTTATAATTAGCCTCAGGATAATTACTTATATCCCCATCCCATAATTCAGCAATAGTTTTTGCAGCTAGTTTCGCATCAGCACTACAAATTGTAAATTGATCTAAAAATAATCCTAAATGTCTTTCACTGCCAACTGTTTCAAAATTTGAATCACCTTTCCATGATTCATCATTTAATTCAAAAATAAATCCTCCTGCTGAAACATTATTTTTATCTATTTCTAACCACAAAGATTTTAAAGTATTTGATTGTAATTCACTTGTATCTTCTTCTAATACTGCACTTTTTGAACTTCTTCCAAATTCAGATAATACAAGTGGTTGTGTTGAGGTAAAATCTAAATTTTCCCAAGAAGTAAATAAATTAGAAAAACTTGGACCCCTATAAACAGTTAACATTATTAAATCTAAATTTATAATACCATTATATTTTTTAATTTCATCAGATGTAGGAAGTTCTCCATGAACCACTGCAGTAATTCTATTGGGACTGAGTTCTTTAGAAGTTTTAGTGGCTTTATCTAATTCATTTAACCAAAATTCTTCACTAAACCATTCCCCATAATGATAATTATATTCATTTCCAAAAACCCACATTAAAATAGCTGGATGATTAGAAAAGGATTCTATATATTTTTTATATGACCCCGTTAAGATATCTTTATTTAAATCAAAACCTACAGCCACACTAATTCCTTCTTGAGCAAACCTGTCTAACATATATTTAGTTAATTCATAATTTATTTCACCATTTTGACTATAAGCTGCTAAAGGCCTATAAGTTTTAACTGTATTTGCATTTAAAGCTCTTAATTTTTTTAAATCATCTTCAAAATGTTTTTCATAATCTTGTATACCCATAGTTGGATTTTCTCTAGAATAACAAACACCCTTTATTTCATATTTAAAAACATTTCCATATTCATCTGAAACTATAATATCATAACCTTCAATCTTAGATGAAATAATATTTTTAGAGATATTATTACTATTTTTTGAATCAAAATCATCTATAAAAACAATATCATTATCATGAATTGAGTTTTTTAAATTAATATCTTCTACAGAATATATTGTATCTTCAAATGTAGAAGTAGATACTTCTACATCTAATATATTATATTCTTCATTCCCCTCATTTGCTGATACTAAACCAATTGATATTATTAATATAAAACCAATTAGTAAATAGTTCATTATTTTCATTTTTTTACTCCTCATTTTAAGTTTAATATTTTAAGATTGTAAAAATTTTATAGTCATTTATATATTTTTTATTTTTTAGTTAAAATAAATTATCATAGAAATTAAATTATGAATTTTAATTAAATCAGTTTAAAAAGAATGTGAAACTAATCAAAATACAATAATAATAGTATTTTATCTTTAATATTAATTTAAACATAATAAATCTAAAATTTTTTGATTTTAAAAATAAATGTCAATTTTTTAAACTATCATCATATTTTTATATTTTAATAGCAAATAAAATAATTAAAAGTTATATGAAAAAATAAAACTAACTAGGAAGATATATTGATTAAAATAAATTCATTAAATAAAAACAAATTATCCCTTATTTTTATAATATTATTTGCATTTATTATTACATTTACAATAATATGGATAAACTCTACAGAATCCTTTTTAGGTCATTCTTATAGAGATGTTTACTTGTATTTAATAGATGCTCTAAAATTTTCAGGTTTAGAAATAGGAGGATATGATTATGTTGATTATTTATCACCACTTATTCCTTTTTTAACTTCTTTACTATTTAAATTAGGTTTTGTATCAGAAACAAGTATTTTTATAACAACTGGAATTTTCTTCTTTTTTGCAATAATTGGAATCTATTTAATCTTAAAATTAAAATTTAATAATACAATAGCTATTTTTGGAACAATATTATATACTTCACTAGCTATGAATTTACAATGGGCTGGAAATGGAACAATAGATATACCTTCAATTTCACTAGCTATTTGGGGATTATACTTATTTATATTAGGTGTTGAGAAAAATCAGAAATTTTTCTATCTTGCTTTTCCAATAGCAGTTTTAAGTTTCTTTGCAAAATATACAGGAATTTTCGTATTTGGATTAATGGGATTATACTTTTTATCTAAACCTCATATTTTAAATAACATTAAAAAATACTTTAAAAATCTTTTAGGAGGAGTAATTTTTGGAATATTAACAGCTACCCCATTCATTACTCATTTTTTAGTTAATGATATTCCCTTTGGATTTTTAAATCAAGCTGGAGAAGTAGCTTCTAAAACTTCAACAACCGCAACATCTGGAGGTAAATTAATTGGAAATGACTTATTATTTTACTTTGAAGGTTTGATTTATTATATAAGTGGCACTGAATATATTTATGGAATAATTATTTTAATTTTTGCAAGTTTAGGATTAATATTAACAATTTATAAATTCCAAGATACCATTAAAAATAGTTTTAAAAAAATTAAATCTATTAATATTTTAAAATATCAAGTTCCACCTAAATTATTTTATTTATTGATTATAATATCCATTATTTTAATAGCTTTTTCCTTTTTAACAGCTAGTCTTTTCTCAGTGATTTATAGTGAAATGATTTTGTTTATAGCTATGTTTTTATTTTCTTATTCTGTTTCTAAAATCATTTTAAAAAGTGAAAATATTACTGATATAAATAAAAGCTCTTATCCCAATTTAGCATTAAATATTACTATGTTTGCTTTCTTTTTTGCATATATAGTATTCTTCTCATCACATCTAACAAAAGCAGATAGATATTTTACAGCTATGGCTCCTGGATTCATTTATTTAGTATCATTTTGTATAAATGAGATTAATTTAAAACTTGATTTGAAAAATAAATTAAATCTCATAATACCAATAGCTTTAATTATTATATTATTAATTTCAGCAGGGTCATTTTTATCTAGAGATAAATATGATTCTATTTATGATGATGAGAGAAATGCAGCTAATTGGATTGAAAATACATCACCAGATTATAAAAATTTAGTTATTTGGGCAGATAGAGGACCAATTTATACTTGGTTATTTGAAAAAGAAGTATTTTATGTTAAAGATGCATATACTGTAGATGAGTTAAATGATGCTTTAGTAGATGCAAATGCTACGTATTATATCCATTTAGGAGGTAGATTAAATCTTACAGATTATGTTGAAGTTAATAAGTATGATGATACTATAATTTATAAAAAAATTTAAAATAAGTTAAATGAACCAAGAGCAAAAGCTATGAAACTTATTAACATTCCTATTTTTAAATATTTAGATGTTTTATGACATGTTTCTTTTGATTGATCTTTTAAAAGAATAATTGCACCATATAAAAACAATAAAATAGCTATTATCATTATTATTAAATAAATCAAATCGAAAATTCCTAAAACATATAATATTGGAGATAAGCCGCAAGCTATTATAACTAAAAGTGTAGTTAAATAAGAAGATTTCCTAAGTCCATAAACAATTGGTAATGTTTTAGTATCTTCTTTTTTATCCCCTTCAATATCTTCCATATCTTTTGTTATTTCTCGAGCCATAGTCATTACAAGTGCGAAAAACCCGAGATAAAATGAAGTTGTAATGATTTCTGGAGAATTAATTTGAATTCCAATAACATAACCTGCAAAAACAAAACATAAACCTGTCATAAAACCTACAATAAAGTTACCAAGTAAAACTGTTGATTTAAATTTAGAAGCATAAAAATAAAGAATAAATACTGATATGAGAACAATAATTCCAGGAATAATGTTTTGTTCTAAATAGCTAATAATAAATCCCATTATAATAGCTAAACCCAATAATATATAAGCATAATTTCTTCCATTTTTAAGGGAAATCCTTCCAGAAGGAATAGGTCTATCAGGCCTATTAATTGAATCGATTTTATGGTCAAAACAATCATTTATAACATTTCCTCCACTTATAGCAAAGAATACTGCTAAAATAGCTAGTAAAATAATTGAGTCATGAGTATTAGCTATTATTGCAACTAAAATAACTACAATTAATGCCATTAAAACATTTCCAGGCCTTATAATTTCAATATATGGATTCATTTTCCTACCTCATCTAAAAGTTCTGCAAAATTTTTTGATAAATTTATCATAGTACAATTATTTGCATTTTCATTTCCTTTATAAGAAATCTTGTTTTCTTTAATATATTCTTTATAATATTTACAAATAGCTATTTTTGTATCGTCTAAATTAGATGTATGAAAACCTATATTTGTTTTTAAAATTAAATCTTTAAGAGATCCTTCACTAAATCCAATAGATAGTACTGGTTTTTTAGATCCCATATATTCATAAACTTTACCTGGAATAAACATCTTCTCCTGTTCATTCATCCATGAAATTAAAAGAAGTACATCAGCTTCTTTTTGTTTTTTAAGAACTTCATTATGTGGAATCTTACCATGCATATTAACAATTTCTTCTAAATTATATTTACTAGCTAATTCTTTTAAATTATCATTATCTCCATAAAAATCAATAGCTATTTTGTTTTTGTTTATTTTTCCTTCATTGATTAATTCATTTAAACTTTTAAAAAGTAAAGTTGGATCTCGTTTTCCTTGATATAGTGATCCTGCATATAAAAAAGTTAATTTATTAGTTTTTATATTTTTAAAATCTTTAAAGTCATCTGGATCATAACCAGATAAGATTGTTTTAATTTTTTTATTTGGATGTAGAGTTTTTAGAGTTTTTGATGCAAGAGGTGTTGTAGTAGTTAATGCATCAGCATTTTCAAAAGTTTTAATTTCTAATCTCTTTTCAAAAAAGTTTCTAATAAAATTATGTGAAATATAAGGATTTAAATTCCATAAATCTCTTAAATCAGCAATCCACGGAATGTTATACTTATTTTTTAAATCATTAGCTATTACATGTGAAGTTATAGGCCATGAAGATGATATGATTCCATCAATTTCTTCATTTTCAATAATTTCACTAGCTGCATTAAAACAAGGATCATACCAATATTTCATTCCATCAGGATATGCAAAAATTTCACCAGCAATGTGAACTGCTTTTTTTAAAAATTTATTTTCTTTAGTAGGTAAATTAGAAGAATTTGAATTATTAGATGTGTCTTTTTTAATCCATTTATCTAACATATCAATATAATCAGTTTCAATAACTTTTATATTAGTATTATTAGAATTTGAATTATTTAATTTAGGAGTTAAAACTATAGGTTCCCAATTAAAATTATGAAGATATTTTGCAATACCTTTAAGTCTTTTAGAAGCTATTTCATTATCTTGATTAAAATAAAATGCTATAAACAAAACTTTTTTCATTAACTCCCCTTAAATAATTTTTTAAAATATAAAATATTGATTATAATGTTAATTTTACAAAAAGAATATATAAAAATTTGGTAAAATAATCATTATCTAGAAAATAAGTTAGAAATATTTATCTCATATCCAAATATTTAGATCATGTAAAACTTTATATTTATATATTAGTTGAAACAATAGTAAATATTGAAAGAAAATGGTAATGCCTTATAGTCTTGTCGGCTTTGCTGGCGAATTAGGTACTATAAGGTCCTATTCTTTTATACTTTTTATTTTTATATGTTTAAATTATATTATTTTGCAGATACTTTTTAATTTCAACAAATTAATGTATTCATCATTCTTATGTTCATATTTTTGAAAATACGCCCAACAAACACAATCAACTATTTGTAAACCTTTAAAATTTTGAGAATAAGAATGAAAAACGTTTATAGAAACATTATTTTCATTTTTCAAGTTTCTTAAAAACATATTATTAAAATTAATTATATCTTTCTGATTTGTTTTAGATTTATCAACATAAATGTTTAATGAATTATCAATTTCAATTAAATTAGCTAATTTACTAGCAATTATATCGTATAATAAATTTTTACTGTTCTTAAAATTTATTTTATAAATATTTCTTTTTTCTAAAACAACAGTATAAATTTTTACATCAGTTTTATTTAGTTTTGTAATAATATATTTATTTACATTTGATGAATTTTTATATGCTTTTAACTCATTCCGTTTTTTTGTTTCATCATGAAAATTTCTTCTAGTTTTTTTAATTATTTTATTCAATTGTTTCGAGTCATTTTTTATTAAAATTCCAGAAACAATGAAATATTTTGAATCCTTACCTAAATCTCCACTTTCATCTATGTATA
>JAJDHW010000035.1 GCA_030266405.1 Methanobrevibacter sp. OttesenSCG-928-I08 | reverse complement strand
TAAGACTTTATTCTTATTTAATGAATAGCTTTGGATTTACTTCAAACAATCAATGATTTTTTAAAATAGCTATTTTTTATAAAAAAGTATTACTTTAATATTTTTAATAAAATTAAGGAAGGGAAATATTAGGAAACTAATCCAATGTTTCCTAATATTTTATTGTTTGAAGAATAGGTATAATTTGAAAAAAATGACTGATGACTCAATAGTAATATCTTAAAAAATTTCTTTACTTCAAACAATTAAATATTATTTCACATACTATAAATACTTTTTCATAAAATAGTATTACTAATATAATAAAATATATTGGTTTTGTAATAATTATCAAAAAATCATATTAATATATTATAAAAAAGATAATTATTAAAAGAAATTATTATATTAACGGTGTTTATTTTATGGATACTAGTGAAGCAGTTTATAAAGGAATTAAAAATGCTGGAATAGATTTTATTGTTAGTTTACCTTGTGTAAATTTATCTAAATTACTTATCATGGTTGAAGATGATGAAGATATAATTCATGTTCCTGTTACAAGAGAAGAAGAAGGAATTGGTATTTGTGCAGGAGCATATCTTGCAGGTAAGAAAATAGCTATTTTAATGCAAAATTCAGGATTGGGTAATTGTGTTAATGGACTTACTTCTTTATTTGAATTATATAAGATTCCTTTAGTTATGATTATGAGTCATAGAGGTACTGATGGTGAATCAATTGTTGGCCAGGTACCTATGGGTGAAGCTACACCTAAAATATTAGATTCTTTAAATATAGAACATTTTAAACCAAATAATGACAAAGAAGCTATTGATATAGTTTCAAAATCTTGGGATGTATCATCTAAAAATGAAATGCCAATTGGAATATTACTTGAAATTAAATATTGGACATCATGTTGAGGGATAATTATGAAACGTTACGATGCAATAAAAGAAATTATGAAAAGTGTTACAGATGAATTGATTGTTTGTAATATTGGATTTCCTTCAAGAGAATTATATGATATATGTGATAGGTCTGAAAATTTTTATATGATTGGATCAATGGGTCTTGTATCTTCAATTGGTTTAGGTTTGGCTTTATCTCAAAATAAAAAAGTTATAGTTATTGATGGTGATGGGTCTTTATTAATGAATTTAGGCTCAATTGTTACAGTAGTAAATCAAAACCCTCAAAATTTAACATGGGTTTTATTAAATAATGCTTCTTATGGATCAACAGGTAATCAAGATACTTATGCTCAAGATACAGATCTTTTAAAAATAGCTAAATCTGCAGGATTAAATAGCTATGATTTTAATGAAATAGATTTAAAAGAAGTTTTAACTTCTAATGAATTGAGTTTTATCAATTTTCCAATTGAAAAAGGAAACAACGAATCTGCAGGAATTATTCCTTTATCTCCTGAGGAGATTAAAAAGAGATTTATGGATATTTGTCTTTAATTAGTTTTAAAAATAAGAGTGGTTAATTATGGTTATTTATATAAAAGATACAAGAACTAACAATGAAAAAAATAAATTAACTAAAGAAGAGATTAAACAAGCTTCAGTAATGCATAAAGCCGATGTAATGAAAGGAATGATTTTTTTCAGTGATTTATTACTTGATGCTGGTTTAAATCATGATTGGACTAAACTTGCTTATCTTGAAGAGATATATACTGATTATGAAAAACGTTTAGAGGATAAGGATTTTAGTAGAGATAAATGGAATAAACTTCACCAATCTCATGAAAGACATCATTTAAATAGTGCTGTTCCTGATGATGTTAATTTAGTGGATGTTTTAGAATTTATAGTTGATTGTGTAATGGCAGGTATAGGTAGATTTGGAGAAATAGACTTTAAATATTTAGAATTACCTGAAGGTACTCTTGAGAAGGCTTATATGAATACAATTAATATGTTACAAGAAGAAGTTGAAACTTTAAAATAAATCTTCTTTTAAATTATTTAAGATGTTATAAAGATAAAAAAAATATTTAGTTTTTAATCAACATATGAAAAATAAAAGAATAGGATGATATTAATGGTCAAATTCGGGCAAAAACTATCTCAAATAAAAAGAAAACTGAGAAAAATAGATTCTGCAAGTGAAAAAGAAAAAATAGTAATTACTCCCAAAAAAGAACCAATGTTGTATAATGCAGTTAATATGGATATTAATAATAAATGTAATCAAAGATGTTTTTTTTGTTTTAATTCATTTTGGGACGATTCTGTAAATATGGATGAAGAAACATTTGCCCGAGTTTTAAAAGTACTTCCTTATGTTCAAGATAATGTTGGAGGAGGATATGGATTTTATCTTTCATGTATTTATGAACCAACTATTCATCCTCTTTTTTTGAAATTTTTGTCAATGTTACCAGAAGAAGGAAAAAACAAAGTGTTTTTCACAACTAACCTTGCAAGACCCATGGATGAAAATTTCATTAATTGTATGCTTGATGCAAATATTAAACTTATAAATATTTCAATACACACATTAAATTCTAAAAGATTTGAAGATATTGTTAAAAGTAAAAAATTCAACAATTTTAAAAATAATTTAGATCTTTTAGAGAAATGTATAAATGAAAAAGATAGCGATATTCCAACATTAAGATTTATAACTATGTTTTTAAAAGAAAACAAGGATGAAGTTGTAGATTTAATTAAATATTGCCAAAAACATTTTCCAATTGAATCACATGAGATAAGAACTCCTTATTTAATGGGAAATAATATAGAAATGAATAAGGACCAATATATGCCTTATGAAGAGATAAAAAACATAGTTTCAGAGTTAAAATCTCTTGACTACCCGATTGATATGGATATTAAATCTGTTGAGGATTTAGAGTTAATAGAAAATGAGAATTCCAATGTAGTAGAAAAAATCAATGGAAATGATATTTATTCTGAGGCAAAAAAACGTCTTAGTGTAGTAGAAGATAAAGAATATTTATACTTAAGAATAATCTCTAAAGGAGAATGTATGGATAATAAATCATGTGTTCTGGAGGATATTCCTGCTGAAAATCCGGCAAAGTTTTTTAAAGATAAACTTTTTGATTTATACAGAAATAAAGCAAGAGCTGCTTATTGTTATAACTATTCAGAAAGTTCTGAGATAATTTTAGGTAATGGGCCTATTTTTATAGATTATCTTGTTGAAAATGATGCATATCTTGAATTATCTGGTTGGTGTTGTCCTGATAGAAAAGTTAATACTGATAAGTTAATTATAAAGATTACAGGTGATAATGGAGACATACATTATTTCTATACATCAACAAGAAAAAGGCACGATGCAGATACTTTTAAAGAAAAAGAAAAAGGTTGGTGTGGAGGTTATACAACTTATATTGAAAAAGATATACTAAAAGATAATTTATATTCTGTGGATTTATTATATGAAAATGATTTAGGAAAAATTATTAGTTATAGCTCGGATAATATAATTAAATTAAATTCTTAATGTAGATAATTTTAATACAATTTTTCTTAATTTTAATTTATTTTCAACTTTTTGTATTTAATAAAAATAGCTTATATTTCAATAAGCTATTTAAATAACTAATCTTCTAAAGAGCTTATTTTTTCATCAAAAGCTATAAATTTATCTGCAAGACCTCTAAAGTATGGGATATATACATGTGAAAATCCTAATCTTTCAGGATTCATGTTATTTGTTGAAATTTTTTCTTTTATTGTTTCCATTTTCTTTTCAACTTCATCATACATAAGGTCTCCAGGATATTCTCCAATAAATACTCCATCTGCTCCATTTTGTAATGCATAAATAATATGTTTTGGCATTACTCTATTAACTGAATGAACTTTAATTATATAAATAGATTCTGGGAAATTAAGTCTATTTACTCCAATATTGTCTGCGGCAGTATAGCCTATACTATCTAAAAAGACAATAATTCTCCTATCGTCTTTTTTCTTATCTTTAAGCATTCCGTAAATTGTACCAAATATCTTTTCATCTATGTTTCCATTAATGTTAATTGCATTTTTATCACAGACAGTTAAACACTTACCACAACCGGAACATGACATAGGATCAATATACATTAAATCATCTTTTACAGATAAGGCCTTATATTTACAAGTGCTAATACAATTACCACATAAATTACATTGTTCTTGGTCAATTTCAGCAATAAATGGTTCAATTTCAATACCATTATGTATCATTTCAGAAACTTTAGCTGCGGCCGCTGTTGATTGCATAATACTTTCAGTAATATCCTTAGGGTCTTGAGCTGTTCCACAAACATAAGCTCCTTTTACATCTGTTGTAACTGGTTTTATTTTTGGATGTGATTCTTTAATAAAAAAGTCTTCAGTAACACCAACATCCATAATTTCAGCTATTTCTTTTGTACCTTCTGATGGTTCAAGTGCAGTTGATAAAACAACCATGTCTGTTTCAATTTCAATAAAATCTTTTTGTAATGTATCTTCTGTTCTTACAATTAAATTTTCCCCATTTTTTGCAACTTCTCCAGGTCTTCCTCTTATTAAACGAATTCCAGATTGTTGGGAATGTTTATAATATTTTTCATACATTCCTGGAGTTCTAACATCAGTATAACAAATTACTACATCTGTATCGGGGTATTTATTTTTAATTATATTTGCATTTTTTAAAGCTACCATACAACATACTTTAGAACAATATTTATGACCATCTGGTTTTTCATCTCTAGATCCGACACATTGAATCATTACTATTCTTTTTGGAACTTCTCCATTTGATAGTTTTTGAAGCTTTCCTCTTGTTGGACCATTAACTCCCATAATACGTCCAAGTTCACTTTGGGTAATAACATTTTCAAATCTACCATAACCATATTCTGGTCTAAGCTTAGGATCAAATAATTTATGTCCTGTAGCAAGTATTACAGATCCTGTATTTAATGGAACCATTTCTTTTTCTCCACGTAATTTAATAGCATTCATTGGACAAGCTTTTACACATTCACTACATTTATCACAGTTTTCCATATCAATTACATATGAATCAGGATAAGCTTGTGAAAATGGTTTGTAAATAGCTTTTCTAGTTGAAAGACCATCATTCCAGGAGTCAGCTACTTCTACTTCACATGCTTCTGCACATTTACCACATGAAATACATTTTTCACTATCAACATAACGTGGACTACTTTCTACAAGTAGTGAAAAGTTTCCTCCTCTTCTATCACATTTTAAAACTTTAGAATTAGTTAAAATGTTAATGTTTTTATTCCAAACAACTTCGTTTAAAATTGGATTAAGTAAACATAATCCACATTCTTCAGCTATTTTAACAGGTGAGAAAACTTTTCCAATTTTTGCCATGTTTCCTCCAATTGTAGCTGATTTTTCAATTAAATCCACATGCATTCCTTGTTTTGCAAGTGAAAGAGCTGCACTCATTCCTGAGATTCCTCCTCCTACAATAGCTACATTATCTGGAGTTCTACATAAAATAGGATCAACTGCATTTGATTGTTTGACCTTCTCAATAGATGCATTAATTAAAACAATAGCCTTCTCAGTAGCCTTCTCAGGATTATCATCATGTATCCATGAACAATGTTCTCTTAAATTAGCCATATCCATAAGATAAGGATTCAATGGTTGAATATAATCTTGAAATGTTTTTTCATGTGAAATTGGTGAACAAGCAGCTATAACTACTCTATCTAAGTTTTCACTTACAATACTATCTCTAATAATTTTACGACCATTTAAAGAACAAAGATTTTCAAATTCTTCAACTACAGTTGCATTTAGAGAAGTTTTTACTTTTCTAATATCAATAACATCAGATATATTTCCTCCACATCTACAAATAAAGACACCTACACGTAAGTCTGAATTTGGTTCTTCTTCTAATCGAGGTAATATTAAATTTTCATCTTTAATATTAGACATTTTCTTCACCTATTTTATTTTCTTCATTTATTTCTTTATATTCTGGAAGGGTTTCTAGTTTATTAACTATATCTTCAACAGGAACAGTATGTGTTTGTATTCCTACTACTTTATAAGGGTCTGCTCCCATAGCTAATGCGATAAATTGAGCAATATTTAAATGAATAGTTTTAAATTCATCATTTTTATCATTAGATATATAATTTTGATATCTATCAAATTGAACATGGCAATTAGGACATAAATGAACTAAAATTTCCACATCATCATTTTTTAATGCTTTGAGTTTATCATAAGTTACATCCATTGATAAATCTTTATTTACAAATCTTTGTCTAAAACCAGCACCACAGGTAGTTCTTTTAAAATCATACCAACCTATTGTACTAGCTCCACAAGCATTAACAAGTTCATCAATAATATTAGGATCTCTAATGCCACCAATAGTATCATTATAATGAACTTTACAATAATGACATCCATGATGTGTAGCTATTTTAAAATTAGAAAAATCATATTTAATATTTTTAGCTATTTCTTTCTTTTTATTAAATAAAATATCTACTACGTGGAATATATTTTCTGTTGAGTCAATACTTCCTTTTTCATATTTCATATTGCTTAAATCTGATTTATCAAAGATTTCATTAACTTCTTCTCTTGTTTCATCTTTTTTATTTAATATATTAGCTACTTTTTTATTAATTGCATAACATGTTGCACATAACATTACCATGTTTTTTCTATTATTATCACTAGCTAAATAGAAATTACGAGCTCCTATTATTGTTGTTGAAAACTGGTCAAATACATCAGAATAATGGCCTAAACCAGTACAACAAGTTTGTCTCTCATCAACTAAATAATCTATTCCAGTCTTATCAAAAACATATTTAGTTGAAGATTCTATTCCAGGATATTCTGTAGAAACAAGACAGCTCTTAAAAAGTGTAATATTTTTATCAGGAATTTGTTTCATGATTCACCTTTTTTAAATAATAATTAGGGTTTTTTATTATTTCTTATTGCTTCAATTCTTTCTTCAAATCCTGAATTAATAAGCAATTTATTTACTTCGTCAATAGATTCTTGAGGAGGTATATAAGAGCCTAAATCTAGCTTATTTCTCACATTGTCTAGATTCATTTTAAATTCCCACCAATCTTCACCAATATCTTCTCTCATTTCTGGGAAAAATATAGATGGAATACCTCCAAGTGCCATAGATAAAAAAATATCTCCAAATTCAAGAAATGGTTGTATTTTTTTATTTGCAGTTCCTTTACTAATGGCAAATTGTCTTAAAATTTGATTAACTTCACATGCACTATTTCCAACAGGACAAATACTATGACATGTATAACAATAAAAACAGTTCCAAATATCTTCTTCTTCAATAACTGTCTCATCACCTTCAAGAATCTTTTCAATCATATCTCTTGGATTAAAATTAGAATGCATAGCTCCAGGACAACTTGATGTACACATACCACATTGAACACATCTAAGTAATCCTAAGTTTTCTGAAGATTTTATGTCTTTAAGAATAGTATTTGCTAAATTAAGAGGGTCTTCATTAAGTTTTAAATCCATTTTCTACCTCAATAAAAATTCTTTATTTATTATCATATCTTTTAGTTTTAATGATAATTTTTTAGCTCTTAAAATATCTGATTGTCTGCAATAAATTGGTATTTCATGATTTGCATTTTTAATATCTAAATCAACTTTACCAATATTCATTTCAAATGCATTAGCTTTACAATGATAAATACAAGTTCCACATCCAAAACATTTTCTAAGATTTATATCTTTATTTTTAAATGCTTTAGTTGGACATACTTCTTCTACTTTACATTTATCACAATTTAAACATTTCTTTTTATCATAATGAGGACGTTCTGAATGATTATCCCACATTTCAGCATATGTTGTTTCAGTTAATGGTATGTGTCTACCTTTAATATCTGCAACTGGAAGTGGAATTTTTTCATTTGTTATTAAAAGGTTATGATACACATCTTCATTTATAACAGGAATTGGGATAGCTACTGTGTTATAAATTTCTGGTCCTTCTCCAGTTCTAAATCCTCCAATATAATCACTATTCATCTTTTTTATATCTGCAGATAACATTAAATTAGGTTTTGCAGTTGAACTTCTAGTACCTTCTCCTAGAACAATACCTTCTGAATGGTTTAAAAGAATTTTAGATCCTTCATTTATAACATTTAAATTTGGATCGTTTTCTAGTGGATTTAACTCACCACAACCTGAAAATGTAATTCCACTATAATTTCCCTTTAATGGAGTAGATGAAAAGATTGATGTAATATCTTCATCTCCAGGATTTGTAAATGCAGTATAATTTTTAAATGCCATTCTAGTTCCAATTAATTGAGCTTTCCCCATTTCATCTAATGAAGTACTTGATTCAATTATATCTCCATCAATAGTTTTTACTTTTATAGAAATATCTTCTCCTTCAAGTAAATCATGTAATAAGAAACCTCCACCATAATTTTTATCATTTAAACTATGTGATGTTCCATGTAATATTAAATCAACAGTACCTAACCACTCATTTGGACATGGACCAACGTTTGCAGGAATATCATTTAAATATATTTCTTTAGCTCTTTTAAAAACTCCAGGTTCTGAGGCAACTAAATTAAATATTGCTGCAGTTCCAGACATAACTCCACAAGTACTTGCTGTAACTACATCAACCTCATCAAAAGAAGGTGCATTATTTTCTTTTATCAATTCTTTAAATTCATTAATTGTAAAGACATTAACTTCATTATTATTAATTTTTTCATTAATTTCTTCAATAGTTCGAGTCAAACTATCACCTCTTATACTTTACCTACAGTGTCTCCTCTAAGGCCTTTTCTAAGTGTTTCAAGGGAAATAATATCTTCTGATGAAATATTTCCTAAATTAACGTCTGATCCTATTTTTAAAATAAAATAAACTTGCTGATTTTTATTTGGAGCTTCCCAAATGATATCATTTTTCTTGATATTTTTTAAAATATAATCAACTTCATTTTCTTTAGGATTTCCAGAATCATCAAAAATTCCAATTGATTTTCCACTTTCACGAGCTTCTAAAATAATTTTTTCAGATCCTGCTTCTTTTTCTCTTTTAATTAAATCAATCCTACTATCTATATCTAGCTTACTATCTTCAACTAAATCTTTTTTCCCAACTTCTGATAAAACATTGAAACCTAAGTTGCTTGCTTTTTTAATACAATTTATTTTTTCATCTTCTGAAATATTTATTGTTCCATCAGATATTTCAATTGTTTCAAAACCTAATAATGATGCTTCTTTGAAAAATTCATCAAGTTTAGATTTCATAAAAGCTATTTCAAATAATGTTCCACCAACATATGGCTTTATATCAAAAGATTTATACATTTCTACTTTTTCTCTAACAACATCAAATTCTTGAATAGCTGTAGTTCCCCACCCAAACTTCAAATAATCAACATAATCTCCAGATATTTTCATAAGACTTTCAGCTGTTTCATATCCAAGGCCTTTATCTAAAACCATAGTTAAACCATTAGTTCTAGGTTTTTTAGTGGAATCTTCTGATAAAAAATTAAATGATTTCATAAACACACATTCTTTTAATTAACTTAATTATTAGTATATAATTATGTTTTTTATATCCTATAAATTTTTAGTAAAAATCATTATTTAATAGATTATGTAATATAATTTTAAAGAATTATTTTTCGGATGTTAAAATGTATACTAAAAATTTTATTAATTTAGAAGAAACAAGAATTTCTCTTAAAACAGATTTAAAAAATAATAATCTAGAAAATTATGTTTTATCTATTCGAAATGATTTAAAAAATTATATTAAATCAAATAATTTATTTTTAAATTCTTTAAAACCAGTTAATATTAATTCTAATGCTCCACCTATTATTAAATTAATGGAAGATTCTTCAAGAATAGCAAATGTTGGACCAATGGCATCTGTTGCAGGATCAATAGCTGAATTATCTTGTGATTATTTAATAAATTTAGGTTCTATTTGTTCAATTGTTGAAAATGGTGGGGATATTGCATTAATTAACAACAAAAAAGTAATTTGCGGTATTTATTCTGGAAATAATAAATTAAAAACCAATATTGGATTTAAATTAAAACCTCGAAAAAAACAAATTGGTATTTGCACATCTTCTGGTAAAATTGGTCATTCTTTAAGCTTCGGGGAATCTGAATCTGTTACAGTGCTATCTAATAAAGCAAGCTATTCAGATAGTTTAGCTACAGCAATAGCTAATGAAGTTACAGGTAATTCATATGAGGAATCATTAAACAATGCATTAAATTTTGCTGAGGAATTTAGAGAATATTTTCAAGGGGTTTTAATTATAAATGGGGATTTTGTTGGTAAAATTGGAAAATTACCTGAAATCATTTCTACAAAATCATTTGATATTGACTTCTAATAAATAAAGACTAT
>JAJDHW010000034.1 GCA_030266405.1 Methanobrevibacter sp. OttesenSCG-928-I08 | reverse complement strand
ATGGAATTGCATATTTCCTTGTTCTAGTTTTTGAAATTATTAAATCAACAATAGATATGGTTTTTAGAGCCATTGGAAAAGATGAAATCAATCCTGTTGTTATTGATATTGAAACTGTTCTTGAGAGACCTATTTCTCAAACAATTTTAGCAAATAGTATAACTTTAACACCTGGGACTTTATCAGTTGATTTAGATTCAGATAAACGAATTATAAAAGTAGCTATTATAGCTCCAAGAGATAAAAAAGCAGTTATTCCTTTTGAACCTTATATTAAAAAAATGTTGGAATAACTAAACAAAATGTGATGTGAATGGAAGTACTACTTATTTCAAAAATCATTTTGATGATAGCATTAGTAGTTTTAATATTAACGGCTTTAAGAATTTCTGCTCATAATTCTACTGCAATGGGTTTAATAGGAAGCTCTGTTTTAACTTTAGCTATTGCTTTAGCTTTAGTTACATTCAGCAAAATTTATTACATTGAATTTAATTTTGATATAGCTCTTGCATTGATATTATTTGGATTTGTGGGTACAATTGTTTTTGCATCTGTTTTAGGGGGAGATGAATAATGTCTGTAATTATTGAATTAATTCAATCTCTTCTTATAATCATTGCTGCTATTTTAATTATTGTGGCTTCTATTGGTTTACTTAGAACCAATAAAGATTTGAAAAACATTATTTATGCAAGAATTCATATTCTTGGTCTTGTAGATATAGCTTGTATTATTGCCTTTATTGCTTTAGATGAAATACTTTTAGGAGCTATCTACTTTATTTTAATGCCTTTTACTGCTCATGCAATGGCTAATGCATTTTTCAAAAGTGATGATAAAATTAATAACTCTAAATTAGAAAATATGGATGGGAAAAATGAGACTAATCCTAATATTCATCCAATTTCTGAATTTAAACAGTCAAAGAATGAAGAGAATAGTTTTAATGAAAACTCAGATGAAAAATTTACAGTTTCAACATTAGAAATAAAAGAGGATGATGAAACATGATTGAATATTTAATAATGATTATTGCAGTTGTAAGTGCTATTTTAGCTCTTGTTCAAAGAGATTTGCTTAAAGCAGCTATTCTAACTGGAATTTCTGGGGCAGCTATTGCTTTTCTTTTCCAAATACTTTTAGCTCCTGATGTAGCTTTAACTCAAGCTATTGTTGGTGCAGCTATTATACCAGTGTTTATATCTTTAGCTATTAAAAAAACAAGGAGAGATGATGGGTAATGTTAGATTTACAACTAGCTTCTCTATTTACTGTAGGATTTTTAATTGTTATAGGCCTCTTCTCAGCAATATTCATAGACAATGTAATAAAAAAATTAATGGGTATTGCATTTATTGAAGAAGGAGTAAATTTGTTTATTGTAACCTTAGGTTATAAAGAAGGAGGAATTGTACCAATTTATCTTCCAGGTATGGATGCTAATTGGTTTTCTTCTACTGCAGCATATCCTTTACCTTACGGGTTAGTTTTAACTAGTATAGTTATTGGAGCAAGTACATTAGCAGTTATGTTAGCATTAACCATGGTTTTATATAAAAAATATGGTACATTGAGTGCTTCAAAAATGTTAGCATCTAGGGAGGAGAGTGAGTTAAATGAATGAACTTATTCCTATCATGGTAATTATCCCTATGACTTGTGCTCTTTTACTTAGTTTATTTAGTAATCAAAATAAATTGATTAAGGGACTTGCGTTTTTTGTAGCAATTTGTATTCCTATAATTCCTTTACTTTCAAATTATGGGCTTCATTACTTTGGAGGACATGCTCCTTTAATAAGTAATTTAACAGGAGTTTTATATCATCCGGCAGTTACATATTCATTCCAATCATTACAAAAATTGTTTATATTTTTATTGGGAATTTTAGTCTTTTTAGTAGTGTTTATTTACATCAATAGTTATAAAAAAGCTTCTGGACCATATTTATTTTTAATATTTATGGGAACAGCAGCTATTACTGCTTTAATGTTATCTGATGATATATTTCATATGTTTATCTTCTTTGAAATTGCAGCTCTTGTACAAGTAGGTATTATTGCTGCTTCTTCTATTGAAGATAGGTATGAAACTGCATTAAAATACATGATTATGGGATCTATTGGTGGACCAATGCTTCTTTTAGGTATTGGAATTTTACTAGCAATTACAGGTAGTGTAAATATAACTGATATAGTTTATGCAATTAATCATAATCTTGTTAGTATGAATTCTCCTGTATTTTTGCTTGCTTGTGGATTAATATTCTTTGGATGGTTATATACATCAGGACTTCCACCTTTCCATACTATCAAATCAGCAGTTTATAGTAAAGCAGAACCTCATGCAGCAGCTTTACTTCAGGCTTTTACCGTTATAACATTAGTTTCAATTTTAATTGCAATGTTTAGAATCTTTTCAAACCTTCCGATTTTTGAAGCGCTTCTTGTTGGATTTGCATTACTTGCAATGATTCTTGGAATTTCAATGGCTTTAACCCAAAATGATTTTAGAAGAATGATTGGATTTTTAGCTGTGGGTGAATTAGGATTCATTGTTTTAGGTATTGGTTTAAATACAGAATTTGCACTTACTGCAGGCCTTTTCCAAGCAATTAATGAAATGATTGTAACTGCTTTGTTATTCATTGGTTTTGGTGTTGTTGCTGATTTAATTAAAACATCAGACATTAGAAAAACTGGGGGATTAATAGCTTATTATCCAAAACTTGCTATAATGATTTTAATTGGAGGGTTTTCCATGGCAGGAGTGCCTCCATTAAACGGTTTCCAAAGTAAATTAATGCTTATTCAAGCATCGTTATCGTCAGGTTTTCCTGAAATTTCAATTATAGCTATTTTAGTAAGTATTGCTACATTTGTTGTTTTTGTTAAAGTATTCTATGCAATGTTTTTAAAACCAAAACCAAATGATTTAGTAATTCCTAATAAAAAAGTTCCTAGATCTACTATATTCGCAATGGCAATACTTTTAATAATGTGTATTATTTTAGGTTTATTCCCATCAATTATTACAGGATATATATCTGGATTTGTAGGTGGTTTATTATGAGATTTTATGATAAATTAATTGGTATTTTTAAAAGTTTTAAAGATTCTACAAGTAATACTGGTGTTTCAGCAAATTTAACTGCAGAATTAACATTAATAAGTACGTTATTAATGGCTTGCCTTTTACTTAGACATATTAATATCCTTTTATCTGCTGTAATATTATTGGGATTTGCAGTTGTATTACTCACAAATATGCCACTTATTCCTAAGTTTAAAAGCGAACAAGATGATTCTTTAAATAAAATGTTATTTTATGTTATAATTACTCTTGGTTTTATAATAACAATTATGTACTGGGGTGGAAACTTTGTCTAATAATATTAGAAATTTAATTGCAGCTATTGCAACAGCATTGTTTTCTGTTACTTTATTTTCTGCATTATATGATATAAACAGTATGATTATTCCTGGGGTAAGTTCAATTTATAATGAATTAGGTATTTTAATTGCTCCAAATATGGTTACTACTGTTATATTTGATTGGAGAGGTTATGATACATTAGGTGAAGCTTTAGTATTATTAACTGCAGTCTTAGTTGTTTTACTTGTATTTGGTTCAGGTAAATTAGGAGGTAGAAACAAATGACTTCAAAATCATCTCCTATTCTTAGATTAATTGCATTGCCTATTTCATTTATCATTATTTGTTTAGGTATTTTAGTTATTTTAGGAGGACATATAACTCCTGGTGGAGGATTCCAGGGAGGAGCTATGATTGCTTCAGGCATTATCCTTAGTTTAATAGTTTATGGATCAAGAGATAATCCATTACATTTGTCACATGATTTTATAACTAAAGTTGAAAATATTAGTGCTTTAGGTTATGTTTTACTTGGAATTGTTGGATTAGTATTTTCTGGTTTTTATTTATATAATGTAGGTGCAGATATTTATAATATTGTTCCAAATATTATAACTACAATATTCCATTATCCAGATCCAACTAATGCAGGAATTATTCCATATTTAAACATTTTTGTTGGATTAAAAGTTTTAGTAGGATTAAGTGCAGTAGCTATTGCATTTTATGGATTTAATAATTTAAATATTGATGATGAATAGGTGTTTGTTATGTTTGTTTGGGGACCGGTAATTATTGCTTTGATAATAGGATTTATCATTGGATCAAGATTGAAAAACAAAGTTGGTCTTACTTTTTCATCATTTATTGTTGTATTCATAGCAGCTATTTTGTTTGCTTGGCAATATGGACAATTTCCGTATTATGATGATTTCAATATAGCTACGCCATTTGTATCTGCAGCTATTGGTTTGTTATTAGGTAAATTGGTGTTTGATAGGTAATTTTTAAGAGAGCGGAAGTTAAGATTATGTTTTTATCAACTAATAATTGTGAAGGAATTGGGGAATGTATTAAAGAATGCCCAACAAAAGCTATTAGGTTAATTAATGGAAAAGCTTTTAGTTGTCTTACTTGTGGTACTTGTTATGAAAAATGCCCCAATAATGCAATTTTTATTAATAAATATGGCGGATATGTAGTAGATAGGGCTAAATGTAATGGTTGTGGAATTTGCATGTTTAATTGCCCTACAAATAACATTAATATCGACGATGGTGTTGTTTATGGTGTTTGTTCTAGATGTGGTTTATGTGTTGATGCATGTCCAACCAAATCTAGGGTAGATGGATTTTCATTAATGAAAGATAAGCAAATTAATTATATTAATTCACTAGATTTCACTATTCCAAAATATGATTTTCCAGAAAAATCAGAAACTAAAGAAGTTGAAAGATCATATTATGGAACTGATTTAGATAAGTGTATTTTTTGTGGAAGATGTGAACATCACTGTCCTAATGATGCTATAGAAGTTGAAGCTGATTTAGAAGAAGGTATATGTACTAAATGTAGGATTTGTGAAGATGTTTGCCCTACAAATTCTATAAAGAAATTCACGATAAACCATGAAACATGTGTTTTATGTTATAAATGTATAAAATCATGTCCACATAATGCAATTTATTTAAATGACTCAAAAGTTTTTATTGAAAAATTAAATCAAAAAACTAATGGAAATATTGTTTCATGTTTAAATTGTGGTTTGTGTGCTGAAGTTTTAGATAATGATTCTTTAAAACAAATTGATGGTAAATTGAGATATGACCCTACAAAAGATATTGTAAATGGGATTGTTAATCATTATGATGTAATAAAATCTTGCCCAGTTTCTACTTTAAAAGAGTCAGATGAGTTATTTGTTGTTAATGAAGAAGGTAGTGATGATGTAACATTATCTGGTTTTTGTGTATCTTGTGGAAATTGTATTAGGGCATGTGATAGTGAAAATGCACGTAAATATGAAATATTTACATGGGATGGAACTGTTTCTGATGATTGTATATCTTGTGGGATTTGTTATGAAGTATGCCCTGAAGAGGCAATTACACTTTATAGAGGTAAAGTAGAAGTCAATTTAGATAAATGTATATTATGTGAAAATTGTGCAATACATTGTCCAAAAAATGCGATTGTCAAAACTACAATGGCTAAAAAGATTTTAGCAGGTGGATTCAATCAAATTGATGAAAAATTATGTATATCTTGTGGATTATGTTATAAAATATGCCCAGAAGATGCTATAAACGAAAATAACAATGAATTTACTGTTAATGAAGAAAAGTGTATTTATTGTGGGGCATGTAAAAATGCTTGTCCATCTAATGCATTTATATTTGATAGAAAGTTTAAAGATTCAGTTGATGGTGCTTAAATGAGAAATATAATTAGAGTATTTCTTGAAGGAATATATGGAAATTTCAAGAAAATATTTTTTAAAAGTGATAGAGTAACTGATATGGAGCTTAGACAAGCTATTTTAGAAGGTAATGTTAAAGCTGAGAAGAAAGTAGCTGAAAATGAATGTATTGGTTGTGGAGGATGTGCAAATGTATGTCCTACAAATGCTATTGAAATGAATAAATTAAATTCAGCTGAATGGTTAGCTGATGGTTGGGCAAAAACTGAAGTACCTGTACTTAATAGTGAAAAATGTGTTGCTTGTTATTACTGTCATGATTTTTGTCCAGTATATGCGTTATTCGGAGAACCTGGTGCAATACATCCAAATAATGTTGGAGATTTTGATGTTGATGTAAGTGAACTTATTGAAGAGCCAATTAAAATCTCTGATGATAAAGTCGAATTCATTTCACAATATTTATCAGATAAAACTATATTAAAGAATAAAAAATCTAAATAATTATTAAAGAGGAGTTTTATGGGAATTAAATCATTTTCAAGACAAAGAGCTATTCATGTTATGTTAGTTTATACTGGGGGATGTAATGGCTGTGATATAGAAATTGTTAATTCTGTTCTTTCACCAAAATTTGATGCAGAACAATACAAAGTATTTTTAACATGGAATCCTCGTGAGGCTGATATATTAGTTGTTACAGGTCCAGTTACTACTTTCAATAAAGAACCATTAAAGAAAATTTATGAAGCTATTCCTGAACCAAAACTTGTTGTTGCTGCAGGGGCTTGTGCTTTAATGGGTGGAGTTTATAAAAATATTCACGGTGATATTCCTTCAGAAGAAATTGAAGGGCCTGTTGAAAACATAATTCCTGTTGATGCAAAAGTTCCAGGATGTTCAGTAAGGCCTCAAGATGTTTTAGCTGGAGTAGTTGCAAGTTTACCAGAATTACTTAAAAAAGAATAATATGTGGGAATAATAATGTTAGAAGAAAAAAAACCTATGGAGACAATAGAAACAGAAATTCCTATGGGGACCGTTCATCCTGCAGCTTTAGAACCCTACAGGGTTAGATTTTTTGTAGAGGATGAAATTGTAAAAGAAGCAGAGATTACTGTAGGTGTTAATCATAGGGGTATTGAAAGAATAATGGAAGGCCTTCCTGTTGAAAAAGCTAATGCTCTTACAGAAAAAATATGTGGGATTTGCTCTAATGCACATGTATGGAATTCTGTTAGAACTGCTGAAATGGGTCTTGAAATATCAATACCTGAGAGAGCTAGTTATATTAGAATAATTATGGGTGAACTTGAAAGATTACATAGTCACTTCTTATATTTAGCACACGGTTGCGAAGTTTTAGGACATGAAACATTTTCAATGAGAGTGTTTTATTTAAGGGAAGCTATTATGGACTTATTACACATGATTGGAGGTAATAGGGTTCAATATGGATGTTCTATTATTGGTGGAGTTCGCCCTAGGTGTGATTTAGATCAATCTAAGATAGAAAAATTATTAAATAGTTTAAAAAGTGTTGAAGAGGGACTTTCAGGTTTTGCAGATAGATTTACTTCAGATTCTATATTAATGTCAAGAATTGAGGGAATTGGATTAATTCCTCAAAAACAAGCTTTAAAATTAGAAGTCACAGGACCTACTCTTCGTGCAACTGGTGTTGCAAAAGATTTAAGAACAACAATGCCTGAATATGAAAATTTTGACTTCAATATTATAACTCAAGAGGGTGGCGATGTTAAATCTAATTTACTTATGCGTGTTTTAGAAGCTTTTGAATCTATAAAAATCATTCGCCAAGCTGTTGATGAATTACCTAGTGGGGCTGTAATTGATAGGTCTTGGAAAATGGTTGATTGTGAACCTATTCATAGTTATATTGAAGTTCCAAGAGGAACTTTGTATCATTCATATGCTTTAGAAGATGGTAGAATTAGAGGATCGATTATAAGAACTCCTTCAATGACTAATATTGGAGCTATGCAATATGCTTGTATTGGGGATCATATAACTGATGCACAATTATCTATTGTTCAATGTGATCCGTGTTTTACATGTACTGATAGGGCAGTAGAGATTATTAGAAGATAGGTGATAAAATGTCTTATATTACAGCTTTATATTCAATTTTAGCAGTTATATTAACAGTAGTTTTATGTTTTATTGTAAGTACATTACTGCCTGGAATTGAGAGAAAATATGTTCATGCAAGGATTCAACAAAGAATCGGGCCTCCTGTTACAAGTCCAGGAATAATGGCTCCAATAAAATTCTATTTCAAAGAAAATATAACTCCTAATTCACCTTTACCTAATTTATACAAAGCGTTACCAATTGTATGTTTTATAGTTGTTTTAATTATTTTGATTATATTAACTCCTCAAGCATATGCTATTCCTTCAATTGCTAGTATTATAGCTATTGTGGGGTTATTAAAAGTTGAAGAAATTTGTTATGTATTAATGGGGGCATTATCAAAATCTGTTATGTCTTTAAACATGCCATTTCCAGATTTAGTTAAAGGAGCAGCACATTTGGATTCTGAGAGATCATTTATTGAAGATTTAAGTTCTAAAAGAGCACTTAGATTAATTTCTTATGGGTCATTCCCATTATATCTCGCTATTTTTACTCCAGTAGCAATTACTGGAAGTATTTTCTTGCAAGATATTGTAATTTATCAACAAATAAATGGCCCATTCTTATTTACATTATCTGGAGCTATTGCAGCTATTGTATTTTTCTTAGGGTATATGATATTATTAAATGAATATCCTTTTGCAATTTTAAAAACAAAAGCCGATGTTATTGAAGGGCCATATATGGAGTATGCTTCAAAATATAGGTCTATTGTTTTTATCACACGTGGTTTTCTCATGTTTACTTTAGGAGCATTATTTTCAGTACTTTTCATTGGAATACCTCCGAATATTTTTTCATGGGGAATTTTAGTGAATATTATTGTTGCATTAATATTTCCTGTATTAATGGGTATTTTTAGTGCATTTTCACCAGTATTTACCAATAGGCAATTTTATCCAGTTGTTATTGGAGCATCATTACTCGGTATATTAGCAATTGTTGTAGGTTTATTATAAAAAGGTGATTTTCTTGAAATTTGTAGTAAGAGCTCTTCATATATTAAGTCTTGGAGGATATATTGTTGAGCGAGATTTTCCTTATAGAAATATTATTGTAGTTAATAAAACAAATGAACCAATTAAAATAGAAGTTCCAGTTTTTGATGAAGATTGGATTAAAGAACATAAAAATTTAGGGCTTGAAATAATACCTGTAAAAGATGAGGATAATTATTTGAGTTTATATAAAAAAGCACATGCAGAATTAAATAAATTAAGGTCTTAAAATGACAGAAATAGCTGTAACTATAAAAACTCTTGATGAAAAAGGAGTTTTAGATGATATTACTAATTTAATTTCTAAAAATAGTGTTAACATTAGCTATGCTCATATTTTTCTTGAAAATAATGATATAGGGTCTATTTATTTTGAACTTGAGAATGTAAAAGATATTGATGGATTAATAAAAGATATTAAAAATATTAATTCTGTTAAATCAATTGATATTCATGACTCTTTAAATGATATTTATGGTAAAAGAGTTATTATTTTTGGTGGCGGGGCTCAAGTATCTCAAGTAGCTATGGGAGCTATCACAGAAGCTGATCGTCATAATATTCGTGGTGAGAGAATAAGTGTGGATACTATACCTTTAATTGGAGAAGAAGATATAGCAGGTGCTGTTGATGCATTATCTAGACTTCCAAGAATTAAAGTTTTAGTTTTAGCAGGTTCTCTTATGGGTGGAAAAATAACTGAAGCTGTTAAGAAAGTCAAAAAAGATAAAGATATCATCGTTATAAGTTTAAACATGCCTGGTGGAGTTACAGAGGTTGCAGATTTAATTATTACAGATCCTATTCAGGCAGGAATAATGGCAGTGATGTCAATTGCAGATACTGCTAAATTTGATATTAAAAAACTAAAATCTAAAAAATTTTAAAAAATAAAAAAAAGCAAGTTTTAATCCATTTGGATTGCTCTTATGAGTCTACTTGCATTTACTTGTAATTCAGAATCTTTTATGTTTGGGTTAGAAACAATATTCATAGCTATTTGGAGAACTTTTGAAACATCTGTAGGTTTTAAATTTTCAACCATTTGAAGGTAAGTTTCAGTATCTTCATTACTAAGTTCTAGTTCATCTTTGTAATCTTCTAAACTACCGACAATATCTCTACAATTCATCAATAGATTTTCGTCCAAATAAAAGTCACATGCATTACATTTTTTCATTAATTCTTCGTCATTCATTTGAAACACCTTCTTAATTTAGTGATTATAATATATGTTTTACATTATATTTAATTTTATTCATTAAAAATTTATTATTAATTATCTTGACATATTGGATAATAATCACATTTAGAACATTTTTGTTTATTGAAGTTTACTTTAGGGATATTACTATTATTCACTGTTTCTTTTACTTCTTTTAATATTTTAAATAAGTTTTTTCTTAAATGAACATCCATAATTACTGGGCGTCTTTCTTTGATTTCAGTATAATCTATGAATCCAACAAACACTTCTGTATCAAACTCTTGTTCTATTAAAAGAGATTGAGCAACAAGTTCTATTGCATCACCATCCCAAACACCTTTTATGGGCGGTTTTCCAGACTTAGATTTAATAGGATAATATTTTCCATCAACAATTTCTATTTTATCACATGTCCCAGTTAAATTCAAATCAACATCTTTTAAAAAATAA
>JAJDHW010000033.1 GCA_030266405.1 Methanobrevibacter sp. OttesenSCG-928-I08 | reverse complement strand
GATGATACGATTATATTAATATTAGTTATCATATTCCTAGCTGTTGGAGGAGTTGCAGGATATTTAATGTTATCTGGAGATAATGTAGATGTTCCTCTAAATAATACAACAAATAAAACTATAAAAAATACTACAGAAAATATTAGTGAAGAAACCACTAGTTCTGTTGAAACAGACAGCTATTCAAGTGAATCAAGCTCCGAAAATAGTTATCAAAGCTCTGATGATTATAGTCAAAATACAGAATATAGTCAAGATAGTTCTGAATATAGTGCAGGTATAGATGAAGAGCCAAGATATGTAGGTAGTCTAGATTAAAGTTTTAATTGATTAAACAATTCAAAATCTTGAACATAATTTTTACCAGATATCATAGCTATTTCTGCTTTTTGTAGTTCACTTCCTAGATATGCTGCATGTTCTAATCTACTAACTAAACCTAATTTTATTATTTTTTCATATATTTCTTTAGAATATCTTCCTTCAATAGAAATATCTGCTTTTAACTTTTTAAAATGAGTTGCTACAATTTTACTCTCATCTAATGATGTTCCATGTTCAACTCTTATTTTAAAACTCCCTGCAGGATCCAATACAAACCTTTCAAACTCTTCCCCATTATCTAATTTTACATTTTTACTATTTTCATCTAATTCATCATATTTTGAAAGTTTGTGTTTATCTTTAAACATTACAAGATTTATACCTAAATCCTTAGGAATTGATGATCTATTTTTAGCTAAAAACATCATTTTCGAAGCAATAGCTAGTTCATAAACACTCCTATGAGTCTTACCACTTTCTTCTGGAGTAAAAAGTATACATGTCCCAAGTTCCATCCCAATACCTGCAAGTAACATATTAACTCCAGTAGAATCAGTATCCATTAATTCACTAACATTTCCAACACCAAAAAAGATAGGATATGGATATTTATTATGAAACTCATTACAAGCACTAATCGAATCAACAATACTACTACTATTAACTGGATCTAATATTAAATCAGCGATAAATTCTATTCCTTCACATTTTTTAATTAATTCTTCCATTGCTTCAACACGTTCATGAGGAGCATGTGGAGATTTTCCTTTAGAAAAATTAGTTGGAAGTAATACTGCAGGAACATTGTGTTTTTTTAAATATGGTAAAACTTCATGATAATTACCTAAATCTAAGCTTAAAACTAAATCAATTCCACATTCAACTGCAGTTATAATCTCTTTAGGATTTAATGTATCAATACTTAAAGGCCTATCCCCTATAATTGGCCTTAATGTGTTAATTAAATCAGGAATTTTATCTGAATAATCTTCTCCTGCAGCCATTCCTATATCAATCATGTCTGCACCAGAAGAAATGAAATATTCACATTTTTTTATTAATTCTTCATTTGATAATGATGGTGCATTAGCTATTTCTGCAAGCACTCTCATAGGAAAATCTTCGCCTACTGGAAGATTTTTAACTAATATATTATTAGGTTTTTTAAGAAGTTCTTCTCTAATTTTTTTATCATTATCAAAATCTTCAATAAATTTAAGAGCCTGTTTCCTTTTTTCTTCTTCAATTAGCTTATCCGCAGGTTTAGACTCTGAAAGTTCAATTTTTTCAATTAAATCTAAAACCATTCCTAAATCTGCAAAATCAGTAGGTCCTTTGAATGTTGGAATCTTTAATTCTTTTGTAATTTCATTAGCACTTTTTCTTATTAATCCTGGAACTAATATAATATCTAATTCGTCCAATTCGTCTTTAAAATTGTTTTTAATTTCTTTAATAATTTTAGAAGGAGTTAAAAAAGCAGCTATTTGAGTATCAGCTAAATGAACTAATACATTTTCCTTAGAATTTTTTACGGCATCTTTAACACCAGGATAAGCTAAATTTCCAGTAATGATAAGAACTTTCATAATATCATTAATAATATATGTTTTTTAGTTTTAAATAATCTTTCATGTAAAAATGACTCATTAATATAAAAAATAATTCATGAATATAAAAATATTAAAGAATTTATAAAAGCTAAATAAATAAAACAATTATTATTAGATGAATAAACATAATTTCTTTTAATAAATAGATTAATTGTACAAATTAAAGTATTTAGAGCTAAATTTTAAAATTAATAAAAGTTTATATATTTTGTAATTAATAACTATATATACAATTTATAATGATTATACATGATAAAATAAGGAGGAAAAATAAATGATTGAGATTCGCTTTCACGGACGTGGAGGTCAAGGTGCTGTTACAGCAGCTGAAATTTTAGCGAAAGCAGCATTTAAAGACGGAAAGTACTCCCAAGCTTTCCCATTTTTTGGAGTTGAAAGAAGAGGAGCCCCTGTAATGGCTTTTACTAGAATTGATGATAAGCCAATACAGATAAGATATCAAGTTTACACACCTAATTATGTGTTAGTTCTTGATGATGGATTAACTAATGTAGTAGACGTCTTTTCAGGTTTACAAGATGGAGGAAGTGTTATTATAAACACTAATAATGATATCGAAACTAAGGAATCTGCTTCAGTATATGATATTGATGCAACAGGAATAGCATTAGATATGTTAGGAAAAAATATAGTGAATACTATTATTTTAGGATATCTTGCTAAAAAAACTAATATTGTAAGTATTGAATCATTAATTGAAGTTATTAAAGAAGTATTTCCTGGTAAAATTGGAGAGTCAAATGCAAAAGCTACACTGAAAGCATATGAAATGGGTTAATAAAACAATAAAGGTGATTATTAAATGGTAACTATTGGATGTGTTATAAGAGCCCCTGCAACAAGTAAAAGAAACAAAACAGGGAGCTGGAGGACTTTTAAACCAATCCTCAATAAAGATAAATGTGTTGATTGTGATAATTGTATTATGTTTTGCCCAGATGCATCAGTAAATAAAGATCACGATATAAACTATGATTATTGTAAAGGTTGCGGAATCTGTGCTAAAGAATGTCCAGTAAATGCAATCGAAATGATAAAAGAATAATAATTAAAAATCAGGAGAAAATAAATGACAAAAGAAGTTATGACAGCTAATAAAGCAGTTGCAGAAGCTGCAAGGTTAGCAAAACCACAAGTTATTCCTGTTTTTCCAATTACTCCACAGACCTCTATTTCAGAATATCTTGCACAATATGTTGCAGATGGAGATGTTGATGCGAAATATGTTAAAGTGGAATCTGAACACAGTGCAATTAGTGCAGCTGTAGGAGCAAGTGGTGCAGGAGTAAGAGTATTTACAGCTACATCTTCCCAAGGATTAATGTTAATGCATGAAATTTTATTTGCAGCAGCAGGTATGAGAGTACCTATTGTAATGGCAGATGCTAATAGATCAATATCTGCTCCATTAAGTATTTGGAATGATCAACAAGATAGTATTTCTCAAAGAGATGCTGGATGGTTACAAATATATGTAGAAAATGGGCAAGAAGCTCTTGATACTACATTAATGGCATATAAAATTGCTGAAAATGAAAATGTATTATTACCAGTAATGGTTTGTTTAGATGGATTTATTTTAACCCATACTGTAGAACCTGTAGAAATTCCAGACCAATCTACTGTTGATAAATTTTTACCTCCATATACTCCTAAACATGCATATCTTGATACTAATGAGCCTATGTCAATAGGTACTTTAGCTGATCCAGGATATTACTTTGAAGCAAGACATGATATGGAAGTAGCAATGGAAAACTCAATTGATGTTATGAAAAAAACTGAAGAAGAGTTTGAACAAATTTTCGGACGAAAATATGATCTTGTTGAACCATATAAATGTGATGATGCTGAAATAATCCTCGTAGCTATGGGATCTGTTTGTAGTACAATTAGAGTTATTGTAGACGAACTAAGAGAAAGCGGTGAAAAAGTAGGTCTTTTAAAAATAAGAGCGTATAGACCTTTCCCTCAAAAAGACATAGTTGAAGCTGTTAAAAACTGTGACAAATTAGCTATAGTTGATAAAAACATTAGTTTTGGAATGGGTGGAGCATTATACACAGATATGAAAGCTAAAGTTGATAAAGAAACATATGGATTTATTGTTGGATTAGGAGGAAGAGATATAACCCCTGATTCTATAAAAGAAATTTATAATAAAACTAAAAATCCTGAAAAAGCTGTTACTTGGATAGGACTTAAGGAGGATTAAAATGAAAATACCTGAAGAAGAATTATTAGCATCTGGACACAGAGGTTGTGCAGGTTGTGGTGCTTCTATTGGAGTAAGACTTGCTCTTAAAGCATTAGGTAGAAATACTGTAGCTATTTCTGCTACAGGATGTTTAGAAGTTATGACTACCCCTTATCCTGAAACTGCATGGGAAATTCCATGGATACATGTAGCTTTTGAAAATGCTGGAGCAGTAGCTTCAGGAGTAGAAAGTGCTTTAAGAATCCAAGGAAAAGATGATGTAAATGTTGTTGCTTTTGGAGGAGATGGTGGAACTGTTGATATAGGTTTACAATCATTATCCGGAGCTATGGAAAGAGGACATAATCTTACCTACATTTGTTATGATAATGAAGCATATATGAATACTGGTATTCAAAGAAGTGCATCAACACCATTTGGAGCACATACTACAACTTCCCCAAAAGGAAAAAACAGTTTTGGAGAAGATAAACGTAAAAAGAATATGCCTATGATTATGGCAGCACATGGAATTCCATATGTAGCTACAGCATCTATTTCTTATCCAGAAGATTTTATGAAAAAAGTTAAAAAAGCTGCGGAAATCGATGGTCCTGCATACATACATTTAAATCAACCATGTACTACTGGTTGGGGATATGAACCAGAAAAAACCATAGAAATGGGAAGATTAGCTGTTGAAACAGGAGCTTGGGTTTTATATGAAATAGAAAATGGCGAATTCAAAGTAACATATAGGCCTTCTGAAAGAAAACCAGTAAAAGAATACTTAGAAGCTCAAAAAAGATTTAAACACCTAAATGATGAGCAAAAAGAACAAATCCAAGAACATGTTGATGAACAGTGCTATGAATTAGGAGTATAGGAGAGGAGAGCTTTGGAAAAAATATTAGTACAAAGAGAATTATGTGATGGATGCCTAGATTGTGAACATGCATGTAATTCTATTCACAATACTTCTAGAATTAAAATATTAGAATATGATTCCTCTTATTATCCTATTATCTGTCAACAATGTGAAGACGCACCATGTGAAAAAATATGTCCTACAGAAGCTATGGGTTCAACTAAAGTAGATTCTGATAAATGTATCTCATGTGGATTATGTAGTATGGTTTGTCCTTTTGGAGCTATAAATCTTGTTGAAAAGACTGCTGAAAAATGTGATCAATGTATAGATAGGGAAGAAGGACCTGCTTGTATAAAAGCTTGTTCTAAAAGAGCTATCTCAAAAGTTGATCTTGAAAAATTAAAAGCAGATAAACAAGAAAAATATGTTGCTAAACTTTCTGGAAAACCTACAAAACCTGGAAAAAATAGTGTCATAAGTATTATTACAGGGAGAAATAAATCTTAAAAAGGTAATGATAATATGAATGAATTAACTGTTACTCCTGAACTCTGCATTGATTGTGCAAAATGTGAGCGTAACTGCCCTCAAAATGCAATTAAAGTAGATAAGGGAATTCCATTATTCTGTATGAATTGTAGTCCTGATAAAGCACCGTGTTTACAAGCTTGTCCTGAAGGAGCTATTGAATCTCTTGGAGGAGCTATTGTAATCAATGATGAAAAATGTATTGGTTGTGGATTATGTCAAGACATTTGTCCAATAGGTGCAATCAATATGGATAACACAGGAACCATACATAAATGTGATCTTTGTATAAATGGAGATCAAAAAGAATGTGTAGAATCTTGCCCAACAGGTGCTCTTAAAGAAGATTCTAATGAATTAATTCTAGAAAAACAAAAGAAAATAGCTAGTGAACTTAATAAAATAAAAAATGTTTTATAATAGCTATTTTTTTCTTATTTTATTTTTTTAATTATTTATAAGCTTTTTACTATTTTTAGTTTTTAAAAAGAAAATATATAAATCAATTTTAACATAGATTATATTAATAAACTTTTAAAGGTTAAATTTTGATTAGTGAAGAACTTATTATAGATACTGTTTGCAAACTCTATAAAAAAGCTGTTATTAATATCGGTGATGATGTTAAAAAATCATTGGAAGACTCACTTAAAGTTGAAGACAATGAACTAGGACAGTTAAATATAGAAGCTATTTTAAAAAATGTTGAACTTGCTGAAAAAAATAACATTCCTATGTGTCAAGATACAGGGCTACCTGTAGTTTTTGTGAAACTTGGAAATGTTCAAGTTGAAAATCTTAAGGATGGAATTGAAAAAGGAATAATAAAAGCAACTGAAGAAGTTCCACTTAGACCAAACATTGTAGATCCTATAAGTCGAAAAAACACAGATAATAATATTGGAAATTTAATACCTCCTATTGATATTGAGTTAACTGATACAGATTATATAGAAATAACTATTTTTCCAAAAGGATTTGGATCTGAAAACAACAATGCATTAAAAATGGCATTACCTGGAGAAGGTATTGAAGGAATTAAAAAATTTGTTGTGGAAAGTGTATTAAAAGCAGGAGGTAAACCATGTCCTCCAACAGTAATAGGCGTAGGAATTGGTGGAACCTCAGATTTAGCTTTGAAATTAGGTAAAAAAGCATTGATAAAAAAAATTGGTGAAGAAAATCCAGACCCTGTATTAAATAAATTAGAAAAAGATATAAAAAAAGAAATCAATGCTTCAGATATAGGTCCTATGGGTTTAGGTGGAAAAACAACAACTTTGGATGTTAAAATCATTAAAGCCGATACCCATACAGCAGGATTACCTATTGGTGTTTGTGTTCAATGTTGGGCAAACAGACATGCAACAGGAAAGATTTATGATAAAGAATAATTAATATTCTATATCTTCTTTTATAGTTTCTATATCTGGTCTTTCATTTGTTTTGAGAAATATAGTCCTAGTACCAATACTAACAACTCTATCTCCTATTCTTTCTAAAAATCTTGCAATGAAAATAAGATTAACAATTTCAAGAGCTTGGTCTGTTTTTTTAGCAAGTAAATCTATAGTTTGTTTTAATATTACATCAAATAAATCATCTACTTTATCATCATCAAGTCTTAATTCTTTAGCCATTTTTAAATCTTGATTTAAATAACATCTAATACCTTTACTAAGCATTATTTGAACATAGTCCGCCATATATTGTAAATCATTTAATAATTCCTGAGGAACATTAATATCTTTAATTAATTCTGAAGATTCTGCAATATTTGAAGATAAATAAGCTATTCTTTTTCCATGACTAATAATTCTAATAGTTGATTCAATAAACATTAAATCACTAGCTAATGGTTGTTCAACAGCTATAAACTTAATACATTTTCTTTCGAGTTCATAACCTAAAACATCGATTGTTTTCCCATTTTCAATAACTTCCTCTGCAATTTTTTCATCATAATCATCAATTAAAGTAATAGCTTTTCTATTAGACTCTAAAATAATCTCAAACATCTCTCCAACTTCATTTTTAATTGATTTTATTCTATCTCTAAATAATAAACTAGGATATTTTTTATTTTGCACTTTTTTTCCTCCATTTAACTTATCCAAATCTTCCTGTAATATATTCTTCTGTTTTTTTCTCTTTTGGATTAACAAAAAGTTGATCTGTACGATTACTTTCAATAATTTCCCCATTTAAAAAGAATGAAGTAAACTCAGATACTCTTGTAGCTTGTTGCATATTATGAGTAACCATAACTATTGTATATTCATCTTTTAATCTATGAATTAAATCTTCAATTTTTAATGTAGATATAGGATCTAATGCAGAACAAGGTTCATCCATTAATATCACTCTTGGGCTAACTGCAATAGTACGAGCTATGCATAATCTTTGTTGTTGCCCTCCAGATAAACCCATTGCAGAATTATTTAACTTATCTTTAACTTCATCCCAAATAGCTGCTGATTTTAAACTTTCTTCAACAGTTTTTTCTATATACTCTTCATCTACTTCACCATGAATTCTTAATCCATATGCAACATTTTCAAAAATTGATTTAGGAAAAGGATTAGGTTTTTGAAAAACCATTCCTACTTGTTTTCTTAAATTAACTACATCAATTTTTGAATCATAAACATCAACACCATCTAATAAAATTTCACCATCATGTTGAAATGAAGGGATTAAATCATTCATTCTATTTATACTACGGATAAAAGTGGATTTACCACATCCTGATGGCCCTATAAGAGCAGTTACTGAATTTTTAGGTATTTTCATATTAATATTTTTTAAAATATGAGATTCCCCAAAACTAACATTTAAATTTTTAGCTTCAATTTTCATTTCTTCCCTCCTATATACCCATAATTTTCATTTGATATCTTTCAACAATATAATTTGTACCTACAGTTAAAATAAGTACAATAATAACAAGGACAGCTGCAGTTCCATAAGCATTTTCTAATGATACCCCTTCAGTTGCTAAAACATAAAGATGAAGAGGAAGTGGTCTACCTGGATCAAAAAGAGATATTGGTATAGACAATGCAGAACCAACAGCATACATAACTGCTGCAGCTTCTGAAATAGCTCTTGTAATAGCTAATATTACCCCAGTAATAATACCTGGAATAGCTGCAGGTAAAACAACACTAAATATTGTTTGTAACTTTGTAGCTCCTAATCCATAACTACCTTCTTTATAAGTACTTGGAATTGAAGATAATGTGACTTCAGAAACTTGGAAAATAGTAGGAAAAGCCATTAAAGCTAATACTAATCCTCCAGAAAGTATTGACCATCCTAAATTTAGAAATACTACAAAAAATGCTAAACCAAATAAACCAAATATAATTGAAGGAATTGAAGCTAATGTTTCTGCCCCAAACCTTATAAATTTAATTAATTTTTGATTTTCTGCAAATTCTGTCATATAAATAGCTGCACCAACACCTAAAGGAGTAGCTATCAAAGCAGCAATAGCTGTAACATATAAACTTGAAATAATCATTGGTAATATTCCACCAGATTTTCCAGAATCTATAGGGTTTGTAAAAATAAATTCAAAATTAATTGCTGGTAATCCTCTAATTAATATGTAGCCTAAAATTATAGCTAAAATTAATAATGTAAACAATCCAGACAATGTAAAAATAACATTCATAATCTTTTGAGAAGTTTGAGGAGACCATAATCTTCTAAAATTCATAAAGTTCCTCCTCCAATCTCCATACCATATTTATTTTGAATATAATTTGCAATTGCAAGTAAAAGTATAATTATTATAAATAAAATTACTGCAGTTCCAAAAAGTGCATTGTAATGAAGACCAGTAGCATATCCCATTTCAAGTGCTATATTAGTTGTTAATGTTCTAACTGGTTCAAAAATAGAACCTGGAATTTGAACAACATTACCTGCTACCATAATAACAGCTAAAGTTTCTCCAATAGCCCTACCAATACCTAAAATTATAGCAGTTATAATTCCAGGTAGTGCTGCAGGAAAAATAATATGGCGAATAGTTTGCCAATGTGTAGATCCTAAACCAAAAGATGCTTCTTTATATTCTTGAGGAACTGCCTTAATAGCATCTTGAGATACTGAAATTATTGTTGGTAGAACCATAACTGCTAATATTAAAGCAGCTGTAAAAACACTAAAACCAGTACCTCCAAAACTATTACGGACAATAGGAACCAAAACAGTTAATCCAAAAAATCCATAAACAACAGAAGGAATTCCGGATAAAGTTTGTATTACAGGTTTTAAAAAAATTTTAACTTTATATGGAGCTACTTCTTCCATAAAAATAGCACAAAGTAATGATAATGGTACTGCCATAATTAATGCTAAAAATGTAACAAAAATAGATCCAATTACCATTGCAAAGACACCGAATTTATAATCACCAGGTGCCCAATCCATTCCAAACAAAAAATGGAAGAATCCATATTCTTGAAATGCTGGAATTGATTCCATCACTATAAAAGCAAATATAGTTAAAATAATTAATATAGAAAAAATAGCTGTTATAAACAGGCCTTTTTCGATAAAAAATTCATTGAGTCTTTCTGTTTTCATATATATCCTCTAAACTTAAAACAGCTAATTATAATATAATTGATAAATTTTATTATTAATAATAATATTTTCTATATTTTTAATTAATTTTACAAGTATAAATTTATTATGTTTTTAAAGTTATTAAAATAAAAAAAATTAAAAAAAATAGAAATGTATTATTTAGAAGATTTGATAATCTTCTCATCAGCTAATATTTTTGAACCTTCATCAGACATTACCCAATCAATGAAATCCTTTACATCTCCACTTGGTTCACCTTTTGTTAAAAGTAAAAATGGTCTTTGAATTTCATATGAATTATCAGCTAAAGTTTCTTCTGAAGGCATTACGCCATTTACACTTATTGATTTTACTTCATCCCCCATATTAGCAAATGATATAAAACCAATAGCATTAGGATCTTGTGATACTGATTGTTTTACTGCTTCAGTAGAACTTTGTACAACAGCATTAGATATAATTTTTGCATCACCCATAACAATACTTTCAAATGCATCTAATGTACCTGAACCTTCTTCTCTTGTAACAACATGAATTTCTCCATCACTGCCACCTACTTGATTCCAGTTAGTTACTTTACCAGAGAAAATATCTTTAAGTTGCTCTGTAGATAAGTCAGAAATTGTATTTTGATTATTTGTTACTATTACAATACCATCATTTCCTAATTTATATTCTTTTAATCCTTTCTTATCTGAATCATCTAATTCTTTAGAACTAGTACCAATATCTGCAGTTCCATCACTAGCACTTTTAATTCCAACACTAGATCCTCCCCCTTGAACATTTATTTGAG